>JAAKFW010000001.1 GCA_011064905.1 Candidatus Anoxychlamydiales bacterium
CAATCAGCTGCAGATATAGAAGTTGCATTTAACAAGATAAGTTTTAATATTTTTCAGACTCTACAAAAAATGGCTGAGAATAATTTAAATTAAAGGAGGTAAAAATGGCTCAAGGAAATACAAATATTCAAATGGCTCTAGCAACTCAAGCAATTGAGTCCATTGAAGTCTTAAATAAATCAAGAACAATCGATATTTATAGAAAGATTTTAGAGGCTCAAGAAGCAACAGACGCTACTGCTAAAACTCAAAAAAAACAGGCTCTCCCAGATGGTTTAGCACTGGCATTAACGGGGGTATCAATGGCAGCTTCAGCAATTTTTAATAAGCCAGATTTACTACCGACTTTAACTCAATTAAGCTCATCTTCTAGTTCTATTTGGTCTAAAAGACTAGAAGGAAATGTAACCTCTCATTCTCATGAGTCTAGAGTTGCCGACATTGCAAGAGATCGTATTTCAAATACTGAGCATTCTACAGATAGATCTATAACTGATATAGCAGAACAAGTTGGTAGGTTAAACCAAAAAGAAATATAAAAAGACAAAACAATCTTTTGTTTTGCTAAGAAATTTCTAATTTCATATAGTCCGGCTTAGATAGACAAATTAGGCTTATGTATATTATACTAAGGGATTCTTTTTTAAACTTTTTAGCTGGCGCTGGAGAATACATCAAATTAATATCAGATGTATCAAAAACTATATTCCAAAAATTCCCTAAATGGTCACTTATTAGAGATCAACTTTTTTCAATTGGAGTTATGTCACTTGGCGTAGTTGCAATAACAGGACTCTCAACGGGTGTAGTACTAGCAGCGCAAAGTATTTATCAACTAAGTTCTAAGGGCCTTGCTAACATCACAGGAATCATGGTTGCAAAAGCTATGATTACAGAATTAGGACCGGTACTCACAGCTTTTATGGTAACAGGAAGAGTTGGAGCTGCTATGTGCGCTGAAATTGGAACGATGAAAGTAACCGAGCAAATTGATGCGATAAGATCGATGGCAGTAAACCCTAAAAGCTATTTAATAGCGCCGAGATTTATAGCGGGGATAGTTATGGTCCCGCTTTTAACAGTATTTTGTATTCTTATGGGAATTTTAGGAGGATATTTAATATCCACCTATTTTTTTCATATGAGCTCAGCGGCTTATTTCACACCTATGCCATTGCATATCACTCGTTTTGATATAATTGCGGGAGCAGTAAAATCCATAATTTTTGGAATTTTGCTAGTTACTATTTGCTGTTATAAGGGTCTCAAAACTAAAGGCGGCGCTGAAGGGGTTGGAAAAGCAACAACTAATTCTGTGGTTATTAGCTATGTATCTATATTGATATCTGATTTTCTGATAACTCTAGCTTTAAATGCTATACATCTAAAAATTAAATATGGCTGGCACCTATGATTAATATAAAAGATTTATATAAAACATATTCTAATCACTTGGTTTTAAAAGGACTTAACTTAGAAGTTAAAAGAGGTGAAATTCTAGTAATTTTAGGAAGATCAGGTGTTGGGAAAAGCGTACTTTTAAAACATATTATTGGGATAGAAAAACCAGATAGCGGGAAAGTTGAAATAGATGGAGTTGATATTACAAATCTTTCATTTACTGATTTGTATAAACACATCAAAAATATGGGAATGCTTTTTCAGGGATCAGCCCTCTTTGATTCAATGAATATCGAACAAAACACTGGGTTTTATTTAGAATATAATCTAGATCCGATCTCTAAAAAGAAATTAAACAAAAAAGAGATCAAGGAAAAAGTTTGTGCAGCACTTCAAATGGTTGGTTTAGAAGATGCTAAAGAAAAGATGCCATCTGATTTATCCGGTGGCATGAAGAAAAGAGCAGCTCTTGCTAGGTTAATCGCATATAGACCGAAAATACTTTTATATGATGAGCCTACAACTGGTTTAGATCCAATAACATCTAATCAAATAAATGAATTGATCGTTAAAACTCAAAATGAACTTGGAGGAACATCTATAATTGTAACTCATGATATTCATTCAGCTTGGTATGTAGCAGATAGGATAGCAATGCATAGAGATGGTAAAATAATTTATATAGATACTCCAGAGGAGTTTATTAAAATTGACGATCCTGATATTGCTTATTTAAAGAAGACTTTAACAAATTTTGAAAGGGGCAGATAAACTAAGGTATAAAAAATGTCTGATAAGCTAAAAAACATTTTAATAGGTTTGTTTGCACTGATGGCAATAATGATTATTGCTGGAACTGTACTTTTTCTGCAGCCCTCAATTGGCGATGGGGAAAAAACCTTAAATGTAAGATTTTCAAATATAGCTGGAATAAACATAGGAACAAGAGTTACTTTTGCAGGAAAGCCGATTGGAGAAGTTGCCAAAATTTTAGAAGTGCAAGATGCAAGAGATGATCAAAGAGATGACTTCTCTAGAATCTACTGTTATCAACTAGTACTTAAAGTGGACTCAAGCATCGATGTTTATGAAAACGATATTATCTCAATCCAAACAACCGGGCTTATGGGAGAAAAATCTATTGGTATCATCCCTAAATCTTCTCCTAAAGAAGCTAAACTCGTTACAAATGAAATCATTTATGCAAAGTCTGTAGATTCTATTGAAAACACAGCTCAACAAATATCCCAGCTTTCAGATAAAGCAGAAAAAACCCTAGATAATTTCAATGTATGGTTTGAAAAAAACTCCCAAAGCATCTCTCTTGCAATGACGTCTGTCTCTAATCTTCTAAGCGACATAGACAATCAAAAAGTAATTTCATCAGTGCATAGCTCTATTAACTCTTTTAATCAGAGTTTAAACCATGTGAATAGTGCTTTAAAAATTGTAGAAAAAAACAATACTTTTGATAAGCTAAATGTTTTAGTCGACAATATCACTTTAACAAGCGATTTTATCTCTACTGAAGGCAAAGAGACTATGGAAAATATAAAATTATTAACTCAACATTTCAATAACTCAAAAACAAGTATTGGTAAACTTTTAACTACAGATGATTTATATTTAAAATTTAATGCTTTATTTGGTAAAGCTAACACTCTCTTTAACGATATAAATCAATATGGTGTTTTATTTCAGTATTCTAAAGGCTGGCAAAGACAAAGAACTAAAAGAGCAAATATCTTAGAATCTTTATCTACAGCAAAAAGCTTTAGAAGCTATTTTGAGACAGAAATATCAGATATTACAAGTTCTCTTGGCAGAATCAATACTCTTGTTGAAAAGTCAAGTGATCTCTCTCAAAAGCAGCGAATTGAAAATAGCGAAGCCTTCAAAAGAAACTATGCGTATCTTCTAAGGCAAGTCGAGAGTCTATTAAATATGGTAAAACTATATAATGAAGATCTATCAGATCAGTCTAATGATCAGTAAGCTTGATAGATTTTAAAAAGACTGCATCATACATTGAAGAAATCCCCTTTAAAACTTTGGCTCTATGGGTTAACATTTCAACGTCAATAGTGTTAATAGATGATATCATTCTTGTTAAATCTAAAGAGTTTATAGATCTTTCACGAATAAGCAAAGCAGGCCCGTATATGAGCCATCTAAAATAGTCCTCAGACTCTTTAGAAAAACTCACATTTTTCAAAATTTTCAAAAAGTTATAAAAGCAAGCTGCTGCTAAAGATCCATTATCTATAGCATCTTTATCAGAAAAGCTCATAACTTTTGGATTATGCACCTCTATCAACTTTAGAACAAAGAAGTTATAAAATATTTCAATAAAATCTAGTCTATTTTTTCTAGTTAAGACATTTTTATTCATGAAAAATTGCTTATGAATAAATTCTATTGCTTTATCCATAAACCTATAAAGCTCATCTGTAAATTTTATTGTAAAAGAGCCCTCTTTAGAAATAATTTCATTTCTAAAAATTTTTATAAAATCCGTAGCTTTATTTACATTCATATAAGTACCTGATTGATGATAAAAATCAGATTCTTTATCCAAAGTAACAATAACTATATTATTCTTAAAATCAGCTCTTTTCTCTAATAGCTCTATTGCTTGGCTTCTCGCTTGATCTTTATAAGAGTTTTTTCCCTGCAGGTTGATGAACAAATACTTTTGATCTCTCTCAAAAGATCTTAAAAAACCTTTAAATGCATCTACAACCTCAGCTGATGATATAATGTATTGTTTAGTTGGGCTGGGACATCTAATGACATTTAACTTATTTTTCTTATGATCTATCTCATATAACTTTAAAGGAGCGTTATCTTGAAGCAAAGGATCGAAAAGAGACATCTCTTCTAATCTAATAACATCTAATATTTTCATGAGAGGTCCACTTGGATATGCATCTAATATAATCTGAATACTTTCATCATTCTCTAATATGGTATTGTAAAAGGAGGCTTTTTTAGGATATTTAAATTTTCTTTTTTCATCCCCTTTTCTAATAAGCATATGGATAAAACCGATCACCTCTTGCTTTATAAAAGAGTTTCTTAAAAAAAAGTTTTCACATAGAGTATGAACTAGATCTATAATGCATTTAGCTCTCTTATCATCAATGTCATAAGCTATAATTTTTTGATATTCATCTGTAGATATAATATCCCTTAAAAAACTTTGAAAATCATGAAAATATTCTATGGAATTTTTATAAAAACTACTAGTTATCAAATGTCTAGGATTAGCCGCTAAATCAAGAGCAAAGATTGCCTCATTTATTAAAGTGACAATTTGAGAGTTTATATTTTTATGAAAATTTTGAAAAAAATACTTATCAATAATCTTTTGAGACTTTTCTAAAATATCAACAGCTGATCTTTGAAAGTCTTTATCTAAAAAAATTCTAATTCTGAGTAACGGATCATCTTCAATATCTTTTAATGAACTCTCATCATAAGTGCAAAAAAGCTTAATATTACGAATTAGCTCATGATCAAAAAATGGCTTTTCTTCATCATCTACTAAATAAAAAAGCTCATAATCTTCATCTTTTTTCAGGGTTTCAAAATCCTTCAAACCACTTTTTTCAATATCTAATAAAAGCGAGTGTTCGTTCTCTAGCCATTTTTTATCCCAAGGCTCTTCCCCTTCTAAACTTTGAGTAAATTTTTTAGAGATACTATCTACATAAAAACTTTTAAGATCTTTATATTCAGTTGTATCTACAATTTTTTCAATATTTGGGACATCTTCTAAAAGATCAAAATACTTATCAACCTTATTTGCAGCATCTGTTGCCATAACCATTATAGCTTGAATACCTTTTCTGCTTTTAGGATCATCAAAATCTATAAAATCCCTTTCATAAATCTTTATTAGATAATCTAAGACTACTTTATAGGTATCTTTTATACTCTCTATTAAAGACTCGGCATCATCCGAGATAAACCAATCCATAGATCTATAGCTAAACGCTTCATCTTCAATAACAATTTTATGTTTTTTCACAATCCCAATAGGCTCTTTAGCATCGATTTTCATCTCGCTTAAAGCTCCCAAGTTAGCTAAAGCATCATGAATTGTTAACTCTATTATCTCTTTAGTTTTCTGTCTCAACTACTTACCTATAATTACTATACAGTTTATGTCGCTTTCTAACTTAATTATTATATTATGCTCATTATTAATTCAACTTTATTACATAAAATGCTAACAATAATTTATCTATATAAAAACGAGCTGCATTCAACTAAAAGATCATAAATGAGTTAAAACCCAAAACCTCATTTTTTTGAAATTTTGCTCTTTTTTTAATCAATCCTCTCCAAAAATTTGGAATCTTTACCAAAAATTAAAAAAAAGTTTATAGAAATTTAAAATATTTTTTTCCAAAAAATAGGCTATGTGTTATATCTATGTAGTTTTTTTTAGAAACCATAAACAAAATATTTTACTTTTTTTCGCTTAAAGCCCTAAAAGTAAAAAACATAAGGAGAAATTTATGAGTAAATTATCTAGTATCTCTAATTTTTTTTATACAAAGCCAACTGATGCTAAAGTAGCATCTTTTGCCTACACAGATGCAGAAGGAAAAAACCAAGATGGATCTGCAGTTACTCTAACAGCCGGAAAAGTTTCGCGCACAGTTATTTTTGATCCTGAAAAAGAGAATTATCAAATATTAAAACCGACAGGCCTTAGCCTGAATCAAAGAGTTGTTGTTTTGGATGGCAAGGAAAATGAGTTTGTAGCAAAACCTATTTCCAGCACTCTAGATTTGAAAGGCTGGAAGTCAATCAAAGGTGGTGCTTTAGAAGATGAAGCTGCAACCAAAGCTTTTGCTTCAAATGTTGTTGAAAAGGCAATAAACTTTAAAGCTAGTAGATTCTTTAGATGGTCTGCTCAATCTGTTTCTAGTGGAGTTTCTAAAGCCTATTCTAATCTTAACGGCAAAAAAGTAGCTCTATTTACTACAGGAGCACTACTAGCAGTTGGTGCATATTGGGTTTATACGAACCCTTCTGCTTGTGAAACAAAGCTTAAAGAATTTCAAGAGGCTGCAATTCACGATAGTAAAATGGCTAACGCTTGGTTAGGTTTTCGAGCGTACATTGGATTCTAAAAAAATAAATAAAAAATAGAGGAAAAAATATGTCAGTTAATAGCGCAACATTTGTAAAATCAGTTACCATTTCTTCTGAAGATGGTAACAAAATAGCAATTGCTACTAAGTGGAAGGTTAACTTTAAAGCAACTTCAACGCTGTCTTTCAGCTCTACAAAAACCTATCACGTTGTAATTCTAAACGAGCAAAAACGAAAGGGTTTGCTTGGACGTTCGAGCACTAATATGTCAGCCTATGTAACGAATACAATCCCTAAAAAGAGTGATTTATCTAAATCTACTCTGCATTTAGAAGCTGATAGTGATAATGAAGTATTAAATGATCATTTAAAGAATCCAATATGCTCATTTAAAAAAACGGATTTAGTAGATCTAGGATTCACTATTGATAAAGCTGAGTTTGAAAAAGTTGACTCTATCTCTCCTGAGATAATAAAAAATATTGGAGATTTTCTAAAAACATACTTAGAAGCAACTTCTTCTTCCTCGTCTTCTTCTTCTTCTTCTTCTTCTTCAAAAGCAGAAGAAAAAAAGGCAGAGACTAAAACTGAAGATAAAGTAGAAGAAAAAGCATCCGCTACCACAAAAAAAGATGCTCTCAAACCATTAGACTCATCTAAAGGTTGGACAAGACCTTCTCTATCCAATTTATGTGCTAGAGCCACACCTTTAGTAGCTGGTTTTGTTTTCTCTGCTACAGCATTAGCTATATCTCATTTTGTATCCTCAGAGGGAAATATAGTCTAACTTCTCATTAAATCTTTTAACAAATCCCCTACTAAATTTATTTAGTGGGGGATTACTTTTTCATTTTTAAATGTTTTAACTCTAGATAATTAGTAAAGTAGCTAAATACCCAAACTAACGATCCACCAAGAACTATCCCTAAAATATTAGATGTAACACCAAAATCCACAATACTAATGATTATAAATGATAGATAACTTATCACAAATCCAATAATAGCTATTTTTAAATTAGTAATCTCTACCTCTAGAAGAACTAGAACTGGAACGATAATAGAATTTAAAAACCCAACAACTATTGAAAATAAAATATCAGCTCCTATATTTGGAACATTTTCATAAAATTGAATAGTGATTCCAGGCATAACCCTGGCTGCAAAAAAAACAATTAAAAAATTTAGAAAAAACGATCTTAAGTATGTCATTTTTCTTCTCTTTCCTTTTCTTTCATATAGTGTTTAATTTCGAGATGGTTAGTCAGATAAGAGACAAACCAAACAATTAAAGATGTCCAGATATAAGCGCCTGCTGCTGTAATTTTAATCCCAACCGGCAAGATATTTACAATTGAGTAAGCTGCAAAGCTAATAATAAAGCTAGAAAGACCTACTTTTAAATGAGTTGATTTAATTTTAAAAAGCACAATCACTGGATAAATCAAAGAGTTCAAAAACCCAACTAAGAAAGCAAAAATCAGATCGCCACCGATGTGAGGCAGCTTTGAATAATAATCGATTTCGACATTTGGTATAACGTGATTTACAAAAAACACTGTCAGGAAATTTATAATAAGGCTTTTGAAATAGGTCATAAAACACCCTTTTTTGTTTTTATAACACCTTAATTAAAATATTGCAATTTGCCTCATTTAAAAAATATAAAAATTTTTAATTTTATTTTCACAAAGGCAGAAAATACAGCCGTAGATAAACCCATTTTAATAAAAGTCCTATTTTGTTAAAATTTAAACCTTTTAAAAAATTAATAAGGACAAATATGAGTATCGCTCTCTTAAGCTGTGCATATGCCCAAAATTCTCCAGTGAACTTAAAAGGAAAATCTAAAGATATTTTAGCTATGAAATGGCTTGTTAAATTTTCAAATGGCACTTGGAAAAAATATCAACTAACTCTTTATATCCCTTCTAACAAAAAAAAATATGGAACTATTTCTAAAGCGCTTAGCTCAAAAAAGAGAAAAGAAAATATAGAAACTACATATATACAAATTAACAACTTAGAAGCTGTACAAGATCTACAAAAAAAAGCAGAGGCAATTAAAATAAATATAAAATTTAGAGAGACCAAAGAGAGTGACTTACCGGATCTTGCAAGAAACGATAGTGAAGATCATTTTATCGATCCAAATGCTTTTGTAGATAGTAAAGAGCATCTACTTTTCTATCCTAAGTCAAAAGAGCTCTGCTTGCCCAACTATCATAAAATAAAACAATATTTAGAAAAACATATCGAAAAGCAAATAAAAGCTACTCCTAAAGCATCCCCTAAAAAGGAAAAACCAGAAATAAATGAAGATGATAAAGAAAATATTTCACCTTCATCTGATTTAGCTAATGCTCCGAGAGCTTTAAAGAGCAACAGTAGAATAAAGTCTATATCCTCTTGCTGTAATTTAAAATTCATAGCTGCCATTATATTTGCTCTATCGGTTAGTTTACTTGGACATTTTTATAAAAATCAAAATCTAAAATGATATGACATATCCTATCGATACTTTTCAAATAAGATGCCTTCTATTAAATAGCGCTTTAGTAGCTTCCCTTCCAGCAGATAAAAATATATGTTAAATAAGTATTGATGATTGTTTTAAGAAAAAAAAAGATAATAGCAGAAAAATTCCTGTGTTTGCAGGAAAGTCATTAGCGGAAAGAGATTCAGTATTAAAATAACTTTTTTTTTAATTTCAAAAACCTTGATATTTTAAAGTTTTTTTAAAGAAAATATAAATTTAACTTTAAATTAAATTGAAAAAACAATATATAAATCTATGTTAATTAGTGGATTTTAATGAAACGTAGCTATTTTTTAGTATTAATACTTCTTTTAACTTTTTCTTGTGAAAAAAAAGAGACTGCACATAAAACTCTGAGAACTTGTATATACTCAGATCCTCAATCATTAGATACAAGAAAAGTTGGAGATTATATTTCTTCTGAAGTTTTATTTATGTTGTATAGAGGACTGATGCATTATTCAGCTTCAGGCGAGCTAAAACCGTCTCTTTGTAAAAGATATGAGATTTCAAAAGACAAAAAAACATATACGTTTTATTTGAAAAAAGCATTTTGGTCTAATAAAGAACCTATTGACGCATATGATTTTGAAAGGTCATGGAAAAAAATACTAGACCCATCTTTTCCATCGCAATATGCTGAACTTTTATATCCCATTAAAAATGCTGAAAGAGCAAAAAGAGGCCAAATAGATATTAATGAAGTTAAAGTAAAAGCAATAAACAGCAAAATCTTAAAAGTTGAGCTAGAACATCCAAATCCTTATTTTTTATTTCTAACATCATTTTCTTCATATTTTCCGATGCCCAAAAATATCGATGAAAAAATAACGTTCAATCAAAATGTTAATAACCTAGCATTCAGCGGACCATTTATATTAGATAAATGGGTCAGGAAATCTGAAATCATTTTAAAGAAAAACCCCTATTTTTATAACAAAGATAAAATTGACATAGACGCTATACATATCAGTATAATTTCAAATGAAGAGACCGCATTTCAAATGTATGAAAATAATGAAATAGACTTTTTAAGTTCATTTTTATCTCCTTTAGCAATTGAGACGCTTGGAAAAGTTAAAAATAGAGATGACTCAAAATTTATTGCAATCGGAGGATTTAGTTTCCTTTGTTTTAATACTGAGAAATTCCCATTTAACAATAAACATTTAAGAAAAGCTTTCTCTCTTGCAATAGACAGAAAAAAAATAGTAGATAATATAACGCAATTAAATGAACCGATAGCACTAAGGTGTATACCTCCAATATTTTTAAAAGGCCCAAATAAAGGACTTATAAAAAATAATGAAAAAGAGCTCGCTAAAAAGCATTTTGAAAAAGCGCTACAAGAACTAGGAGTTTCAAAAGATAAACTAAAAATTTCTTTTACATTTGGATCCTATGTAGTTCATAGAAAAGAAGCAGAAGCTCTAAAGCAAATGCTTGAAGATACTTTTAAAATTTCTATTAAACTAAACCTTGTAGAAGACAAAATTCTTTTCTCTAAACTGAATAAAAAGGAGTATCAGTTTGCTCTCTCTCGATTAATCGTTAGATATAATGATCCATTAAATATTTTTGAGAGATTCAAATATAAAAACCATCCTAAAAATTATTCATCTTGGCAAGATGACAATTTTATAGATATTTTAAATCTAGCTAAAAAAGAATTTGATCCTGAAAAAAGATTTAGGTTAATAGAGGCAGCCGAGAGTCTACTATTAGAAGATATGCCAATAACTCCAATGTATTTTTATAACTACACAATCCTTACTAAAAAAAATATCAAAGGTATTTATACAAATATAGTTGGAGATTTAATATTTGATAATACCAAAATATTAGAAGAAGAAATTAAATGACAACTCAGATAAAAAATAAGATAGATAAGAAAAAAAATATTTTGGAAATAACCCCTATTTTTTTTCCTCCTTCAAGTTATAATCTTAGAGATTTTGAAAATTTTATAACTTCCACACAAAATCAGATTGAATCTATTATCCCTAAAAATATTTTAAATGATTTTAATAATGCTAAAACAAAGGATGAGATCAAGAATACTTTCTTAAAAATGAACCAAGCTCTACCTTATATCCTTCATAGTAATATAGCAGAAGAAAAGCTTCCTTTTAGCGTTTCATTCTCTTTTTTTTCTTTTTCAGATTTAGTAGAGGGTATTTCTAGATTTATTTTTGATATGCTAAATAAATGGCTAACCTTAACTCATCCTATCGATATAAATGCTAATAGATCTATTAAGTTCAAATTTAAAAAATTTCCTCAAAAAACATATTATTTATCTGAGTATTTTATAAATGTTTCAAATGAAAAAGAGAAAAGCTTAATTAAAAGAAATATAAAATCCTTCATAGATGAGATGAAGCTAATAATAATGTCCGCGAATTACACAAAAAATATTAGCTCTTCAATCCTCTCTAAAAATAGTGCCTCTGCTCATATGCATAACTACATTTCTAAGTTTTCAAAAGAAAAAAAATTACATGAGATTAAAGAAAACCTAGCTTTTTTAATGTATAAAAGTCCAAAGATTTTTGATAATGATATATTTGATTCTCTTCATCTAACCTCTTTAATATTCAAAGGTGATTTTACAACTATCAGAAACCCAAAACATGTCTCTAGAATAATCGCATTTAGCTATTTTTTTAAAAAATCTATTAATCAAATTAAATCTCAAATTCAAACAAACAAAAGATACGTTAAATTAAAGATATTAAAAACAAATCTCTCTACCCAAAAAAAACCTATCTTAGGCATTTTAATTGTCATGGATCTTTTATATGAAAATGAATACTTTGAAAAAAAATATATTTTAGAGTCTATTTCTCAAATCATAAAAAATCTTAGATATCTAAAAAACTCATTTATTACAGATAGAAGAGATCCCAAAGTGCTCTCCTATTATTTGGAGATTGAAAAAAAAGAGTTAAATTATTTTTCTCTAAAAGAGATAACAGATCTGAAAAAAAAGCTAAGCCTCGCTTTTAGCTCAAAAATGAAAAAATTAATAAATCCAATATATTTACCGAGAAATGAAGAAGAGATCTTAAGAAACATTATCATTTTAACAAAACAGCTAAACTATGTTAAAGATATCCCTCAAGTAATAATTTCATTTGACAAACAGAGCTCAAAAGAGATCTCTTTTAGAGTAATTTTATTAAGACTCCTCAAGAAGGACTCCCTTTCTTTAAAAGATCTCTTTTCATATTCGAAAACACTTTTAAAATTCTCTTTAGATGAAACTAAAAATGTAGGCCTGCTCAAGAAGAATTACCCAAAAGAGGCAAATGTTTTTAAACTCTCTTTAAACAAATTTGATTTTTTAAGAAGAGATCATTCTATAGATCTTAGAAAGGCAAGGCAAACAATTTTCACTGAACTTACAAACATCTTAGGTAACTTTAGAGATTTTAATGGGGGTCTTTTATCTAAACAACTAGATGCTATGGAGAATCTTAAAAAAATAATGCTAACTAATAAAAAATCTTCAGATTTTATATTAGAAGAGTTTTTCTATTCAATAAAACCTACTATTCAACAAACCATTGTAGATGCTAAAATTTTAAAAAAACTTTTTTTAATGTTTATAAAAATTTTAAAAAAAGAGTTTAAAAATAGCAACTGCCTCATTGACACAAAAACCGAAAAAAATCAGTTTTATATCATAATAAAGACTCCCTTTACAAAAATAAAAGATGATATTATTTTAGCTGTAAAAAAACTCAAATTTAAATCTTTTGAAACCCTTACATCTTCAATAGATAGAAATGATCAAAAAACACTAGGATTTGCATTAATATCTAAAGATATCACTAAAAAAGATCTGCTCTATAAAACAATTATAAAAGAGATCGAAAAAAGCTTTAAAATTTAACTCTTTGACTTACACCTTATTTTTTTTCTTTTGTATCTAACCAGGACCCAAACAATACTAATTAAAACTAATAAGGCAGCAACTGCGTTAGCTATTAAAAATGATTTTTCAGTAGCTTCAAAGTACGCTTTTTTTACAATAGCTTGAGCGTTTATAGATAATTTGTTAAAAGCATCTACAGCTTTGGGAGCTTTTGCAAGCAAGCCATCAAATGAAGTTGGATCTAGTGCGCTCGTTAATTTGCTTTTTTCTAGATCTTTTGAAAAAAATATATGTTCAACATTTAATATTATAGCGCCTGTAACAGCAAACCCAATCGATCTACCGGCGTTTCTAAGAGTTCCAAATATTCCAGTTGCCATACCTCTTGTTTTATTTGGGACAGAAGTAATACCGGCAACGATTGCCGGAGTTAAAGTAAAGGTAAGGCCCCAACCAAGTGTTAATAAAGAGGGAAGCAGCCAAATCATAGATCCTTTTTGAAAGAAAACTATAAACCAAATAAAAGAGAATAGAGTTAGAAAAAGCCCTGTAATAGTTGGAACTTTAACGCTGTATTTATCCATTAACATTCCGCCAACTGGAGCCATAAATATTATGGGAATAGAGCTTATTAACATTGCAAAACCCGCTTTAGATGGTGAAAAGCCTAAAAGATACTGAAAATATATTGCCCAAAAAATAATAGCCCCTGTAGCGAAAAGCTCTAAAAATATAATTAAACTCACAACTGAAAACAGTTTATTTTTAAATAAAGAAAAATCTAAAAATGGATGCTTTGCTTTTTTTGTAACTACTATAAAAAACAAAAAAAAGATTATAGCAAAAATGAAAAGCAAAATTATTGCAGGAGATAAAAACCCCCAGCTTTTAGCTTGCATAAAAGCTAAAATAATCGATATCATTGCAATTGCAAACAGGAAAAATCCCTTAAAATCAAAAGTTTCATTAGAAACTTCTGGTTTTCCTATAGCTAAAATACCAAATATTTGTCCGATAAAACAAATTGGGATATTTATCCAAAAGACCCATCTCCAAGTTAGATACTGAGTGAAAAGCCCTCCAATATATGGAGCTAAAGCTAAAAAAAATGAACCTACAGCTGTATTAATACCAACAATAAGTCCCCTTTTATTTGCAGGGAAAAGATCGAGCAAAATATTATAAGATGAAGGAACCATAAATGCAGCGCCAATCCCTTGAATAAATCTAAAAATAATTAGCCAAATAGCATTCATACTAATAGCGCAAAAAAACGATGCAAATAAAAATATTGTAATCCCCAAAAGAAAAATCCTTCTAAAACCGACAATATCCCCTAGTCTTCCAGCTGCTAAAATAAAAACAACCATGGATAAAAGATATGAATTTATCATCCATTGAGATAAAAAGCTCGTTGCCCCAAGCTCTCTTTGAATCGTTGGAATAGCAACTGGCAGGATAGATTGATCAGTAAAAATTAAAGCAATGCAAGATACTACCGATATAAATCCGAGCCATTTTCTTTGTCTATCAGAGAGCTTATGTAGCATACAATCTTGTTATAACTTTATTTTAGCTATAATAATATTTTAATTGATTGTAAAGCTTCTTGTAGTATCGTTAAAAAAACCGGGAACTTTTTCTATGTTTTTATCCATTAGCTCTAATCTAATTGTATGCTTTCCTTTTCTAAGTCCATAAATATAATATGGCGACCATTTAGATAGCTTTCTTTTAATTTTGTTATCGATAGTAAGCCTAACAAAATATCCATCTTCAGAAAGAAAAACATTAGTTAAATAAAAATCTAATAAAACAGGCTCTTTATCTTTGATATTTAGAAATCCAGAGGGTTCATTATAAGTTAAATATGGCCCTGATAGATTCATTTTGCTATTAACTCTTTTGTTTTGAACATAAAAATTAGTTACTGCAAAGCATCCTTTTTGTCTTAAAGCCTCTCCATATGATCTTGCCGGAAAAACCCTTAAAAAATGCTCTCCTTGAGATAAGGAGTAGGGAACTTTAAATCTATACATAGATTCATAATAGTTCCCCTCTTCATCAAATGGAGAAAGGCTCGGCCCTGTTCTTGCAAAATATGGGTTATTATCAATAATTACATGTATGCTTTGACCTAACTTTGAATTTGCTATTTCTTTTGCTCTTTCATTATTTGAGATATTACCTAGAGGATACCCTCTTAGTCTTAGTTGGACCCAAACTTCGCTTGAGCCATCTACTTGATTTTCTTCAGGATAAACTATATATATCCTTACATTTTCAGATTGTTTAGAGTGATCTACCGGGACTACTTGCACTTTTTGATAAGCTACTAAATTAAAAGCAAATAGTAAAAACAAACATCTAATTAAGATTTTCATATTTACCTCTTTTTTCCACTAATCATGCCTATTTCATTTATGAATTTCAATTTTTTTAACTAAAAACTTCAAATTAAATACATTTTGAGTTATTCAAAAAACAGGGATAACTTTATGAAAGAGCGTCTGAAAATATTATTTATTTTTTTTGTAAGTGTAGCGATTGTATATGGCAGCTTTTTAGCATCTGAAAAATATCCTAAAAATCCAAGTCTCACTACAAAAGCATCTTTTGTCAAATCAAGATACATACATCCTGATGAAAAAGTTATACGAGTTGAAATCAAAGTTTTAGATGACACAACAAAAGATCATCATGACATAATGGAAGTAAAGTTCAATAACCAGCAAATTCCACTTTTAAAAGCTGATGCGTTAGGGAGAAGAGCTAGAAAATATTATCAAGTAAAGCCAGGCACATATGATTTAGAGTGGAAAGTATCAAAAAGCAAAAGCACTTGGCCTAGATCTAAAAGTTATAAAAAAGAAATCACTTTGAGAGAAGAAAATAAATTTGTCTACATTATAATTGTAGGCGAAAATGTAAGCGTTAGTACATCTTAAAAAATTTAAACCCCATTTATAATTTAACTTTCAATAAAATATTTTCTTGATATTTTTTTAGATTCGATGTAACCATATTTTTCATAAATTAAAATTTTAGGATTCATTAAAAATTGATCTTTTAAAATAAAAAAGAGAGAAAATATGACAACAATTACTAAAATAACACCCACATTTTATAGATGCGCTGAAACTTTAGGGAGAATAGACTTTGGGGTAACCGTAATAGCTAGCACTTGGAGAGTCTCCTTCTCAGATCTCTCTACAAAACAATATAATGTCACTTTATCACCTGATAAATTAGATCCCGAGTATGACTCTCGAAAAGACTCTCATAGAAGTTCTGAAGCTCGCTCTATACGCTCTAAATTTTCCGCTCCGCAACCTAAAAATTACTACATTCAAATAGATGATTCGCCTAAATTTATTGAGTCGTTATTCAAAAAAACTATCTCTGAGAGATCATTAGCTGACGCTGCTAAAAACTCTAAAGATCACATCTTATGTCCTAAAAATGACAAAGGAAGACCTTTATACTTTTATGTTATTTCACCAAAAGATTTTGAACAAATCCCTAAAAACGAATTTGACGATATTTCAAATACAAAAGAAAAAATAGATGCAATATCAAAAAATACAATTCTTACTTCTAAGGCCTTTTTTTCTTCAAATAAAGTAAGCGAAAAAGAATTAACAGATGAAAACCCCACCACAATTAACAGAATTAAACGGCTCGAGCTTGACGAATTTGAATCTAAATTACTATTTCATGAACTTTTTGAGCAATACTTAATAATTTATATACAAGCAAAAAATCCAGCTATTACAGATGAAAGAGCGAAAAAAGCAACTGAAAGAACTCCTCTTGTTAATAATCAAACATGTTCATGTTGCACAGTAGTTTAAAAAGTTGACAAGATATATTTTATTGCAAATATTTTACTTAATCTTCACATTTTTTTTTAAAGAAATACCCTAAATAAGAGTTAGCTAAAAAAGCAAATTAAATAAATTTTTATAATTTTCATTTTTTTTTTGATAATAAATTGATAATTTCCCATAATGCTGCTAGAAAAATAAATTATTAAAGTTATGTCTAGTATATCAACGTCACGAAACCCAACAATAACAACTTTTTGCTTTACTAATGAGCATTTATCTCATCCTGAATATTTTGCTATAGACTCAAAAAGAGAGTCTGATGATAAACCTTCCATTAATTTCTCAATGTTAGAACACAAACCTGTTTGTGCCATTTTAAAAACTTCTTTTGAAGTCGATGATACTGTAGCTAAATGCACAAAGTGTTTTAATGCATTTTTAGCAAGAAATCTATATCGTTATTTTATCTCCACAAACAGTAAAAGAATTAACCCAGAAATAAGGTTCATGACAGCTTCTTGTCCAAATTGCCGTTCGATATTAAAAGGCGAAGATTTAATAATTACACCAATAGAAAAATTAAAAATTCAAATCGATTTATTAAATGACAAAATTGCTGACTTTGAAGAACAACAAACAAGACGCAAAGAAGAGATCGATCGATATGCAATTCGCGAAGAACAGTCTTTGGGGCCGTTTCTAAACCTTAAAGCTGAGCCTGATGAAGAAGAAGGCTCAGAGGCAAGTTCTGCCGTAGCAGATTTAAAAAATAGTTCAGTTTCTTCCATCGCAAGCTATAAAAGCAGTAGAGAGAGCGAAATCGCTGAATTACAAAAAGCAATAGATAATTCCAAAAAGAGAATAGAGCAACTAGATACACTAATAGCAACTGAGTCTGAAAAATCCGGAAGAGCAGAAGATTCCTCAAAAGTACGAGAATTAGAAGATAAGATAGTAGCACTTCAAAGTGCACTTAATTTTGAAAGAACCAAAAACGCAAAAGATATACTAATCCCAGATAACAGCAATTTGCAAGACAGCACAGCTGTAATATCAGTACTCGCTTTAGCTATCTTTTTTTTAAGCTATATTCTTCTACAAAAAACCACTTTCTTTTGTCCGATACCTCAACATTAAATCAATCTCTTTATTGACGAAGATTTATTTTTTAATTATCTTAAAAACTTAAATATAAAGAGAGTTTATATGACATATTTTGGAGCGATAGAAACTGGTGGAACAAGATGTAGCTGCGCAATTGGCGACGATGCAGGAAATATAATAAAAAAAGAAGTCTTTCCTACAATAAAACCTGAAATGACAATGCCTCAAATTTTTAAATTTTTCATACATGAGCATGCTAAAACTAAGTTAGATGCTATTGGAATTGCATGTTTTGGACCTTTAGATTTACATAAAGAATCCCCTACTTACGGATCTATTACAACAACACCTAAACCTTCTTGGTCACATTTTAATATTGTTCAAGCAATAAAAACAGCGGTATCTGTTCCGATAGGTTTTGATACAGATGTAAATGGAGCAGCGCTCGGAGAACAAAGATGGGGAGCTGCTGCGGGAATCGATACATTTATTTACATAACAGTAGGCACAGGAATAGGAGTTGGAGGAATAATCTATAATCATCTTATGCATGGCCTCATTCATCTGGAGATGGGTCATATTTCTATTCCTCGATATCGAGGAGATAATTTTGAGAGTGTTTGTCCATTTCATGAAAATTGTTTAGAGGGTTTAGCGTCTGGGCCAGCTATTGAAAAAAGATGGAATGTTAAAGCTGCTACTGATTTGCCAGATGATCATGAAGCCTGGGATCTAGAAGCTTATTATTTGGGGACAGCTATCGCTAATTGGAGCTTAACCATATCTCCTAAAAAAGTGATTTTAGGCGGCGGTCTTTTAAATAAAAAATCTTTGATGGATAAAGTTAGAAAGGAGTGCCAAAAGTCTTTAAATGGCTACTTAAAACACAAAATAATACTAGGAAATATAGATGAGTATATAGTTTTTCCAAAACGTATGGGCGAATCAGGACTACTCGGAGCTTTAGCACTCGCTGAAAGAGCAAGAGAGGTATAATGTGAAAACAAACGTTGAACATAAGATTTATAAAAGACCTTGGGGAACTTATCAAACTTTAAAGATTGAAAAAACATGCCAAGTTAAATGGATAGAAATTAATCCCAAATCGAAACTATCTCTTCAAAAACATAAAAAAAGATCTGAGCATTGGATTGTAGCTAAAGGAACACCTATAGTGACTATTGATAAGATGAAAAAAAAATTAAATGAAAACGATCATGTATTTATTCCAAAAGAAGGTGTTCACAGAATAGAAAATGATACTGACAAAAGAGTAGTTATAGTAGAAGTTCAAATAGGCTCATATCTTGGAGAAGATGATATTATAAGATTAGAAGATATCTATGGAAGAACTTGAAATAGCCAAAGAGAACTATTTTTTTTGCAAGTCTTTAACTTTAATTTTATCTACATTTTGAATAGCAAAACAGATCTCTGCCCCATATAAAAAAATAATCCAGCTAATTTGAAGCCATATTAAAAAGAGAGGCAAAGCTGCAAAGCTTCCATAAATAGCATTAAATTTTGTAATACCTATTTGAAAATTCACATAAATCATTTGCGTAATTTGATAGATGGTAGCTGAGATAACAGCTGATAAAAAAGCATATTTTATTTTCACCTTAACTTTTGGTATAAAAACGTAGACAAAAGTAAATAAAGCTAAGATCAAAAAGTATGGAACCAAAGTAAGAGGCAACCTAAAAATATATTCAACTACGATATCTTTAGATATCAAATTTGTGACATACATTCTAAGAGTTATAAAAACTACTAAAAAAACAGGAACAACAAACATAAAAGCTAAATAGTTAGAAAGCCTTCTTTTGAACTTTCTTATATTTGTAACTCGCCATATTTCATTTAAAGATGACTCTAAATTAGAGAAAAGTTTTATCAATGTCCAAAATAAAAAGGTAATACCAACTAGTGCTATCAAGCCTCCTTTAGCTTCTACAATCAAGTTTTTAGCGAACTCAATAACCTTAACAACAATTTCTTGTTGTTCTTTAAACCTCTCTAGTATTTCTTTTTCAATAGTTTCTTGATCCCCTATCTTTTTAGCTATAGCAAAAATAAGCGCAAAAAAGGGCACTATAGCCATTAAAGAGAAGTAAGTTAAAGCAGACGATCTAAGTGTTATTTGATGCTTAAAAAAGTGATCTATAGAGATCCAAAACACTTTTATAGTTTGATAATAAAATCGTTTTACTTTGGATAACTTTTTCAGTGACTTTGCAAAAAGCTTATTTAACAAAAAGTTTTTAAATTTTTTTAGCATTATTTTTTAAAATTCCTTCAAATCTTTAAAATGATAAAAAAGAGAACTAATATCAAGCAAAAAATTCTTTGAAAGAGGTTTTTAGCAATATTTACTTAAAAAAACTACGATAATATAAATTGGTAAATGAAGTAATCTGCTCATACATTCCAGATATTTTTTTTGTAATTGCTCAATATTTTGAAAAGTTCGATCAAATATCTGATACGGAAGTTATCGAAATTTCAAGATAATTTCTAAAAAAAGCAGTAATTATAATTTTAATTTAAAATCTAATTGTTTTTTTTTTAATTTTTATATAAATTTAATAAACAAAAAAAAATTAAGAGGTAATAAAATGTGTGCATTTAAGGTTCTAACCTGGGACATGAGTACAGACTCAGATTATAAAGAAGCGCTAGAAAGAGCTAGAGAAGCTTCGCCAGTGGATACTATAGGATTCTCTGCTTTAAGAGATAAAACGGCAAAAGTTGCTTTCAATTTTCTTATAGACTCAGGTAAACTCGATATATTATGTCTACAAAATATCGGATCTGATGAAGCTAAAATAAAAGATTTTTTAGGAAATGATTTCGATATATTAAGTGATGGCCAAGATACAGCTATCGCTTATAGAAGTAGATTTACTTATACAACCTCTTACTTCTCTAGCATAAAAGAGGGTCGTAAATATACAATTCTAACTCTAAAAGATAAATTAACCGAAAAAACATACAATATTGCATCTGCTAATATCTCTAGATTTAATTTAAGAAATCCCATCGAAAGCATGCCTAGTGGCTCTAGCGGAGATGAAGAGTTAAAAGCGTTACTATCCAAATTAAATGAACTCGAAGCAGATGGAACTATTATCGGTTTAAATGCAAATACTACAAAAAAACATTACAAACCGAGACTAGATCTATTAGAGAATGCAGGGTTTAAAACCAATGATGTAGATACCACTGCAACAACCTACAATAAATTTCTTAGTGAAACTCCCGATGAATGTAAGATTAAAATAGATTATATTTTTACAAAAAATCTCGCCTTACTCGATTCTAAAAAATTAAACCTTAAATTAGAAAAACCATTAGATAATCCAAGTATTCATATTCCTGTTATTGAAAAATTAGAATTTGATTCTAGTTTGCTTGAAAGCTCTAAAGAAGAAGAAGAAGAAGAATTGCCAGAGCTTGATACAAAAGACGTAAAAGGCTTATTAGCCTTACTTGATGATATAGATACAGTCTTTGATTATATAGATGAAAAAGACTCTCAGGAAACTCCAAATCCCTCCACAAAAGAAACTTCATCATTGTTTTCTATGGAACCTGAAGAAGAAGAAGAAAATTTCGATGTTAAGAAATTAGATTCCGATAGTGATCCAGAAGTTGAAGAGGCAGAAGAGAGTGAAGAAATTTCTATAGCTGATCATCTTTCTTCAAAAAAAGAAGAAAATTCTGATGTAAAGCCATTAGATTCCGATAGTGATCCAGAAGTTGAAGAGGTAAAAGAGAGTGAAGAAATTTCTATAGATGATCCTCTTTCTTCAATAAAAGAAGAAAATTCCGATGTAACGAAATTAGATTCCGATAGTGATCCAGAAGTTGAAGAGGTAGAAGAGAGTGAAGAAATTTCTATAGATGATCCTCTTTCTTCAATAAAAGAAGAAAATTCCGATGTAAAGCCATTAGATTCCGATAGTGATCCAGAAGTTGAAGAAGCAGAAGAGAGTGAAGAAATTTCTATAGATGATCCTCTTTCTTCAAAAAAAGAAGAAAGTTCCGATGACACAGAGAAATTAGATTCCGATAGTGATCCAGAAGTTGAAGAGGCAGAAGAGAGTGAAGAAATCTTTATAGAGGGTCCTCTTTCTTCAAAAAGAGAAGAAATCGATGACAGCATGAGCAAAGATTCTTCAACTACAATTACTTCAACCAAAGATGATAAAGAAAAACGAAAATCACCTTTAGTAAGCTGTATGAAAAAAACAGCTGTTGTAGCATTAGTTGCATTGGCATCAGTAGCTATACCTCTTGTTGGAACTTTTTACAGTTTTGAGTAAAAACAAAAAACCGAAAAAAAATAAAGATGCTTTTTTAGAAATCTTAAAATATTTTAAAAAGCATCTTTAAATAAGAGAGGTTTTTTTGTTTGAAAAGGGAAAACTCATTCATTGAATTTTCTTAAAAGCTCATGCCTTTACTTTAATCAAAAAAATAAAGAAATAACTTTGCAAAAAAAAAATAATACTCTAAGTTTTTAATACAAAAAAAAAATTAACAAAGGATTTTTTATGATGAATGATTATTATGTTCCACCAGAGGATTTTAAAACTCCTCCAGCTATATATGTAACACTTGAAGAAGTTCAAAAACCAATGGATATAAAGCCTCTTCTAGTAGAAAAATCAAATAAACCTACAGATGAAGAATACAAAAAAGCTGCAATATCGATAAAAGAGATTTTTGAAGATGGGTTTCAGTGGAGAGATCTAGCAAGCTTAATGAAGCTTTCTCTGGAGTACGTAAATAACTTCTTTACAATGGACGGTCTAGATAAAAAAGAGGCTGTTTTAAACATTATAGACTTTGTGATCGATGAGACAGATACTCCTTATTTGCCAGATTGTATTACAGATCCAATTTTTAAAGCTTTAGCTAGTTCATTTGTTAATATTATCATGCCGGATTCTATTGATACAATTGCTCCAAATAAAACGATTGAAAGTGAGATTACATTAGATGATATCGAAGAGTTTATTAGTGATATAAAAGAAGGCTTTAAAGATGGTTTTCAACTGCGCGATATTGCAAGTATCACAATAGAAACTATTAAATTTACAAGCGAATTTATAAATACAACAGCAGATGAAAAAAAACAGATAACAAAAGATATTGTAAATGAATTAATAGAGAGTATAGAAATATCGTTTATTCCGGAAAATTTCTCTGATAGTATTTTGAAAGCTTTAGCTGATGGTTTTATCGATGCTAGTATTGATACTTTAGAAGAAATTTTTATTTCTAAATAAATTTCTAGCTTTGTGCTTTATAAAAGAGATCATTAAGGATTTTCACTTTAATGATCTCTTTAATTTAAAACTCGTGACTTTCAAACTCTTCGTAATATTTACTTAAGTTTTCATTTAAAAAACTTATTTTTTCAGGCTCATTATCTTCTAGATATTTTTTTAAGATTTTCGTAGCTTTTATCATTTCTTTTTTATATCCGGCTGGAGTTTGAAGTTTTTCATCAAAGTACCATCTTCCTATATCTATGGTTACAGCTTTATTATCAAATAGCCCCCAGTTTCTTCTTTTTTTGCCGATATCGTCATCAATTATTAATTTTTTGGTTCTATTGTGAACCATCTCTAAAAAGGACTCTATTAAATACATTTTATAGTCTTCATCTGATGTTTTTTCATAGACCTGATAAAAAATATCACATTTTTTTTGAAGAATAAAAAATATGTTATTTAGGTCTAAATCAAAGTTTTTTCCATATTTGTTTTTTACTTTTACCCTATCTTTAAAAACATCTGCAATATTTAAATTCACATAGATAAGAGCAGAGTCCTCTTTTAAGTTATCAAAAGCAAGTTTTGCGCTAGAGAGATTAAAAGCGAGTTTTTTACATCTTCTATTGTAGTGTTTTTTTCTGTAATTATCTAAAAAACTTGGAAGAGAAACTTTTGGAAAAAAATACTTTGTATAATATCTAGACGAATCAAAAAATTTTAAAACATATTTTTTATCTTGGCTCTCAAATATAAAACACTCCCTTCCCCTTGTTAAATAATGAAAATTTTGAGATAAAATTTCTTTAGTTTCATCTAAGTTTTTTTCTACATCGATTTTGTATGTATCATCTACTTTATCAAATTTAGTGATTAGGCTCGATCTAAAGCCATCTGTTCTATTTAAGGCTAACCATATAAAAAAAACTAAAGCTAAAAATGGAAGAGTATTTTTTAAAGTTTTATTCATATTAGGATGCATTATTTTCCTCATTTAATTTTATATTTTTATTTTGAGTTAGTTCAAGAAGCTTTGCATCTAAAAATTCTATAGAATCTTTAGAATTTTTCAAAAGCCATTTTTTTAGATATGTAGTGTAATGAGTAGCTTCTTCTTTTAGTTTTTCTTCATTAAAATCATTTTTAATAATAAATCTACCAATATCTATTTCTACAACTCTATCATCTATAACACCCAGATTTTGAATAACATGTCTATCTTTATTTAGAAGGTTTTTAGAATATATCGATTGTAGATTATCAAAAAATGAACTTAAAAGAGTTTCAATGGTTTTTTTATCCTTTTTAGCATTTAAAAGAGCTTTCTTAAAAGGAAAAGCTTTTTTTTGAAGAACAAAACCAACCTCATTGAGATCCACTAAATGAGTGTTTTTAAATTTATCTTCTATTTTAAATTTTCTATTTAAATCGTTAGTTTTATTTAAATGCACATAAATAGTTGCTGTTTCATCTTTTAGTTTTTCATAAGCTAATTTATAGCTGTTCATAGACTCATAATATAAATCATCTTTTTCATCTTGAATTTTTGTTGTATATTTTTTTGCTATTTCAAATGAACTAATCAAATTACAAAAAATTGATTGTCTATATCGATGAAATCTAAAAAGTTTTAAAACATATCTATTATCATCACTTACAAATACAAAGGATTGTCTACCCTTACTTAAAAACCTGTATTTTTGGTTTAAAATTTCTCCTAAATCTTTATTTTCTAAGACATTGATCTCAAAGCGATTCAAAAAAAGCTCTTTTGGCTCAATTTTATCCAATCTAAAGCTAGAGCTATAAAAGACCCAAGCCTTTGAAAAAACAGCTACTAAAACTAGCAAAGAAATGATTTTTAGAGGTATTTTTAAAAATTTCATTTTTACTATTTTTATAGAGATTATATATTATATATTATATATTATAAATTATAACTGATAGCCTATTTATATTTATAGAGGCAATTGCGAAGCACCTAATTTTTCAAAATATTTATAACTTATCTTTCCCAAAAAACTGTTTCAAATAATTTTTTATCAATAATTTTTAATTTCC
>JAAKFW010000010.1 GCA_011064905.1 Candidatus Anoxychlamydiales bacterium
TTCTTCATCTATTAAAAAAATTTTCATAATAAAAAATTTTATAAAACTTGGGGATTTATTGTAAAAGGTTTTTTTTAATCTTCACTCCCGAGATGTATAGTTTAAGCGGTTATTGAACTCATAGTATTTCTCCGTTTTTTATTAAAATTATTTTATTTATTATCAAAATAACTACATTATTATTAAATAATAATAATGTAGTTATAGATTATTTACTAATATTAGTAAATATTTTACTTTAATCTTAAAAAAAACGCCTAAGCAACTTATAACTAATGACATAACAGGATTTATTTATTTATTTTTAATAATCTAAAAATTCTATTATCTGTTCCATTACTCGATAGTTCTCGCTTAAAGATATGTAAAGTAAACATTTTAATCATTTCTTTAAACTAGTTAATGCTATATAATTAAACTTATAAATTATTAATAATACTTTTTATAAAAACATTATAATAAAACGCAATGTAAGGA
The DNA here is from genome assembly GCA_011064905.1 of Candidatus Anoxychlamydiales bacterium. Taxonomy (GTDB): domain Bacteria; phylum Chlamydiota; class Chlamydiia; order Chlamydiales; family SM23-39; genus JAAKFX01. The sequence goes on from JAAKFW010000010.1 coordinate 478, forward strand.
GGCAATAACATGTCGATTCCTAAAATATTAACTTTTTCAAAAGAAGCTAAATTCCCAGTTCCCGAAAGAGTTCAAGAAAATGTAAAAGCTATGAACTTTTCCAAAAGCATTGGAAATAATAATTTAGGAGCTTCACTATCTTTAGTGTCTAAAAAAACATCCGGACTTATATCAGGGGCAGTAATTATCCCAAATCCAAAATACATAGCAAAAGCAACTCTAAATAAAATTAGAAAAATAAATCCCTTTAGAAATAAACAAGCCACTTCTCAAATCAAAAATAGCACCTATATTGATATGGGAGTTTTTGAAGGATTATTAGGTAAAGCAATTACTTGGTATTCTGAAAATTATCCAAAAGGATTTTATGACACTAAAAATTTAGATGCTCAACTAGACTCTGTTTTCAATCCTTTAGTTGCAGATGGTACAGATGAGATAAATTTAAGTTTTGCTCAAATCTCTAATATCGCAGCCATATTAAATCCTGATCTAACTAAATCCTATTCCGGAACAGATAAGATTTTAGAGATTTTAAGATATAATCCATCTGGAGATAATCTAGCCATGAATAAACCAATCGTACAAGATGGCAAAAAATTACCTCAGGATATCATTCAATACATATCATCTTATGCGAATTCAAAAGGCATAAAAGTTGATCTATCTTTTGGTGGAGCAATAGCTACAAATACTGATTATGTAATTGGCGATCCTACAACTGCTGCAAATAATTTAGTAGCTTTAATGGATAAATATAATATGGAAACAGTTGATTTTGATATAGAAGACGTATCAGGATTAATGGCAAATGGAGACGCTAAAGTACTTTCATTTTTAAAAACGCTTCATAGCGCTTTAGCTGCCAAGAATAAAAAAGTTCTATTAACTGTTCTAGGATCTGCAGCTAACGGCCCTAGAGGGCCTTTAAAAGCGATATTTAATGAGTTTGATTCATGTGCTGATGGAGTTAGATTGATGCTTTATAGTAACGCTCAGTTTTATATCGATGCTAATAACACAGATTGGGGTTTTAAAACATGGGTAGAAATCATTAAAGATCCATCAAAAATAAGCATTGGATTTTATGATAAAATTGCATATGAAACTCCTCAAAGCTCAGATCCTGATTATAGCGCTGAAAAATATAGTGACTTTCCTACAAACCCAACAAGAGCCCAAGCCGCTGCTTGGATCTATAAAAAGGTATCTAAAGATTCGGGGTTAACTATATCTCAATTAGGCGCACCTTTTACTTGGACAGATGATCCCCTTACAATCTCAACTAATCAATTTTTTCAAGATTTTGATAAAGATTTAAATCAGTAATTTTTTAGATCAACTTTGTTAAACACTCCAGCTTTTGGTGGAGTGTTTTTTTTGTTTATAAGAAAGTTTTTAGCTGAAAGAGTTAAAAAATCATTAAACTTAAAACTATCGCGCTTACAATTGTTATTATTGCTATTCTTTAAAGTTCCATGTTTTAGGCCACGATCTGTTGAAGATTTGAATCTAAGTACATAATAAGGATCCATTCTTCTAGCAAGTTCAATAAAAAGAATTTTTAATAAAACAGCCATTTTTTTTCTCGTTCGGAGGAGTAATTATTTAAAAAATTATCCCACTCAAAATCATCTATATAAGTTTCTAAAATGTTTGAGCAATCCAGTTGATTATGTAAAGTTCCATGAAGGGAAATAGGCGCTGCCTTTCGCCTTGAAAGACGCTTCTTCTGGGAGATCTCATTCAGCATAAGCACTGGCAAGGGTTTGCAGAATTTCTCAATTTCACGGACTCCTTGAGGATCTACCACGATAAGCTGGATAAGAGATAATTATATTCTCCTTTATTAAAATTTTTAAGAGAAACGATTATATATTTTAAAATATTGATATTAAGAAAGTCTTAAAAAAAGAGAATAAAAAAGCTGAATAAAAACCTAAAAAAAAAAAAATTATGATCTAAATAATCTCTTATTATATTCTTAATATTTAAAAAATTAATTTGAAAAATATACTACTTTTTTGTAAAAATTGACATAAGTGGTGAAATTAAAAAAACCTAATTAATTGTGAATAAATCAGACTCATTTTATAATGAGCTAAGAAAAAGTAAAAAAACATGAACCAAATACATTTTATAGAACAGTTATATAACAAATATTTTCCTCAAAGCTTTGCTAAGGGTTTGAAGTTAACTCACATATCAGAGGATATGGAAGCGTTGCCTCAAGAAGAGAAAAAAAAGCTAGCAAATACTCTTCTTTCAAAAGCAGAGGAGATATTGTCAAAAGAAGATTTAAATGCTATTAAATTATTTAATGAAGCTGCGCAACTAGACCCAACAAATCCTCTTATTTGGTATAGACAAGGACTTGCTTTTTTTGAATATGGAACAGCTACTAACAATGAAAAGGCTCTGCAACTTGCTAGTAAAAATTTTAAAATAGCAATTAGTTTTGATACAGAAATATTTGATTTTTGGTGGGCTTGGGGAAATGTATTATTTGTACTTGGAAATCAAAAAGAAGAGTATCACTATTTTTTAGAAGCTAAAAAAAAGTATAAACAAGCAATTGGACTTTCTAAAAATCAAACAGATGATATTTTAGCTGAGCTTTATTGGGATAGAGGCCTTATACATACAAAGATAGCAGAGCACTCTGGAGAAGCTATTGATATTAAAAAAGCTATAGAAGATTTTTTAAAATCAATGAGCTACCAAAAAGAAGCGCCAGCTTCCTTTTTTAATGACTTAGGATCAGCTTACTTAAAGATGGGAGAGCTTATTAATGATAATAATATCTATCTTCAAGCGATCGATTATTTTAAACTAGCAACTAAAAAATCCCAAAAGTATGTAGATGCTTTTTCTTCAATTGCACATGCATATACCCAACTATATATAAATACATTAGATGAAGGTTATTTTACTTTAGCAAACAAACATTTTGAAATATCTTTAGAGATCAATCCATTAGATGCAACTCTTTGGTTAGATTGGGCTCAGCTTCTAGGAGAGAGCGGAAAATTAAATAGGGATTCAAAAAAATTAAGAGCTTCTATTGAAAAATGTATAAGAGCAAAAAGAAGAGATAAAAAATCAAATCAGATAATCCCTCAATGGGTAGAATCTTTAGCTCTTTTAGGCGCATATACAAATAGATTAGATTTAATAATAGAAGCTGAAAATAAAATAATGAAAGCAACTGATCAATATTCAGATGAGAGCGATCTTTGGTATTCATACGGAATATGTATGAGAGCTTTTGCTATGTATTACGATGATATCGATTATGATTTTTTTGCTATTGAAAAATTTCAAATAGGTCTTTCATTAGATAGAAGCAACCCGGAGCTTTGGGCAGAAATAGCAGCTACGCATTTGGCACTTGGAAAAGATTTAGAAGACATCGATATGTTAGAGAGAGCAATAAAATTTTATGTAAAAGCAATAGATCTAAAACCGGCCTGCCCTTCTATTATTTTTGATTACGCAAAAACACTCACAACACTCGCTCAGCTAACTTTAAATCAAAATACTCTAGAAGAAGGTATTAGACAGTTTGAAATAGCTCTTTCTTTACAAAAAAACGCAATACTCTCGCATCCAGATTGGATTTTTTATTATGGATGCGCTTTAGATCTTTTAGGAGATCTCTTTGAAAAAGAGAGTTTTTATCTAAAAGCTATTGATATCTTTAATAATGTGCTCTTGGTAGATCCTGATTTTGAAAAGATTCATTTTCGATTAGCTCTATCTTTTACACATCTATTAGAAGTGCAACCAAAAACTGAATATTTTGAAAAAGCTAATAACTGCTTTCAAATTGCAACAAAACAAAATATTGAAGATGATACAGTTTGGTTGGAATGGGCTCTGATGTTAATCTCTTACTCTTTTGAAAGCATCGACCCGGATAATCAAAAAAAATATTATCTAGAGGCTGAGCAAAAATTACTTAAAGCAGGAAGCCTTGGCAACCAACACACATATTATCATTTAGCTTGTCTATATTCTCTTTGCTCAAAATTTGAAGAATCAATTAATTTTCTGGAAAAAGCAAAAGAGATCGATATGCTCCCTCCTATTGATGAAATGCTAGATGATGAATGGTTAGATAATTTAAGAGCACATGATCTATTTTCTCAATTTTTATATGAAATTGAAAAAAAACAAAATATCTAGTCTGCATTTCAAGATTTTGCTATAGTAAATTCATATAAATATTAAAGGACCAAATACATGGACAAACGTACAATTATTTTCATTATACTTTTAGCTGCAAGTTTTTATGTAATGCAATTTATTTTCCCGCCTCCAAAAGCAACTGTTCAAGCAACTAAAATAATAACTCAGGAGAAACCTGAAGAGAGAAGAGAGTATGCACCAAGCATAGCGCAAAAAGAGAAAGAGAGTTTTTATGTTATTGAAAATGATTTCCAGCAGCTCGTTTTTTCAACAAAAGGAGGAGCTCTTAGCGAGATAAACCTACCTTTTAAAACAAAACAAAATCAAAAAAGTGTTGTTAATGAAATTGACTTTGATAGAGACATTTTAGAAAAATCAAGACCAAACGCTACTTTCCCACTTCATTCATATCAAACTTTTGAAGATGGTAAAATTGTTGAAAAAAAAGGAGAATTAAGCGGCTATTATCCACTACTTAGAAGACAAATAATAGGAAGAGAAGAAAACATTTCACCTAGTTTTTATGCATTAAATATAGTTAGCGACCAAGATAATTTAGAAAATTCCATATATAAAGTTGTTAGATTAGAAAAAGATTTTATCGAATTTGAGCTTGAAACATCTAATAGAAGAATTGTAAAAACATATCAGTTTGCTAAAGAAGCTCCCTACACCTTTGAAATGTCCATTAATATAGAGGGAGACTCAAAAAATCTTTGGCTAACATCTGGAGTGCCGGAAGTAGAGCTAACATCCGGAAGACACTCCCCCGCTCTAAAAATCAGAACCTATAGAAAACAAAAAAATGTAGTAGATCAGCTCACGCTTCCTAAAAGCATAAGTACAATATCATCAATTTATCCTGATTGGATATGTGATTCTAACGGATTTTTAGGAATCATCGTTGACCCTTTAGATGAGATCCCGCCTGGATACAGAACTAAATATATAGCAGGAAACACACTTCCAACTAGACTTACTTTAATAGACCCTCAATACAAACTATATCCAGCTGATAAATATCCAGGTTATGAGATGTTTTTACCTCTAAAATCTGATAACAAAAAAACAAACTTTAGAATATTTTCAGGTCCTTTTGCTAAAGATATTTTAAAAGCTGTAGATGCAACGTATTCTAATGCGATTACAGGATATAATCCAGAGTATATCGGAGCAAAAAGCTTTCATGGATTTTTTGCTTTTGTATCTGAGCCTTTTGGTAAACTGATGTTTATCTTAATGCAGCTTTTTCATAAAACAACTCACTCTTGGGGCCTTTCAATAATACTTCTAACTTTTGTTTTAAGAGTTATGCTCTATCCTTTAAATGCTTGGACAATAAAATCTCAAATTAAGATGCAAGAGTTTGCTCCTAAAATGAAAGAGCTTCAAAAAAAATACGCAAACAATCCTCAAAAGCAAAAAATGGAAATGGTAAAATTATATAAAACAAAAGGCTCTAATCCATTAATGGGTTGTTTTCCAATGTTTATTCAGCTTCCATTTTTATTTGGTATGTTTGATCTTTTAAAATCTACCTTTGAGCTAAGAGGAGCTGTTTTTATACCGGGATGGATAAATAACTTAACCGCACCTGACGTCCTCTTTAGCTGGTCAATGCCGATTCCTTTAATAGGAACGTCTTTTCATGTCCTGCCTCTTATTATGGGCGCTGTAATGTATCTGCAATCAAAATTCATGGCAAAAAAACCCCAAAAAGATGGACCTTTAACCGATCAAGAAAAGCAGCAAAAAATGTTAACTCTATTTATGCCGTTAATATTTACTTTTATTTTTTATAAAATGCCATCGGGATTAAATATTTACTATTTATTCTTCTCATTATTTGGTATTTTGCAACAATGGATAATGAACAAACAACAAAAGAAAAATTTAATTAAACCATGAAAGCTTGGAAGCTTTTTTTAAGCGATCTAGAAAAAAAGATTGGAGCCACTACTGTTAGGAAGTGGCTCTATAGTTTAAAAGTAATTAAATTTGATGCTTGCAATCTATATTTAGAAGCTGAAAATCATTTTGAAGCTAGATGGTTTGAAGAGCATATTAGACCTATTTTAAAAAGGGGCTTTTACAATGAGAATTTCCATAAGATAAAAGTTCATCTCTCTTTAAAAAATGCAGATTTAAAATCCAAAACTATAAAAGATGTAAAAAACCAAATAGTTTCAGATCCTTTAGAGACATATTTAACATTCGCATTTTTTATTGCCTCTGAAAATAATCTAATGAGTGTAAAACTTTTAAAAGAGGCTGTAGATAAAGGCTCTAGTTTTAATCCTATTTTTTTATATGGGCCTAAAGGTTCAGGAAAAACCCATCTTTTGCAAGCAACAGCTCATAAGTTCAAAGAGAACAATCTAAATGTTTTTTATGTGAATGCTAAAAGCTTTACTAACCATGTAGTCGATGCTATTAGAAATGGGAATATGCAAGAGTTTAGAAAAGCTTATAGAAACTTAGATGTTTTAATAGTAGATGATATTCAGATATTTTCAAGGAAATTCGCAACCCAAGAAGAATTTTTCCATACTTTTAATACACTTCATTCAAACAATAAAACAATAATTTTAAGCTCAAATGTCCCTGTAACTATGTTAGATGATATCGAATCTAGATTAATCTCTCGTTTTGAATGGGGAATATCTCTATTTTTAGAAAAGCTAGAAAAAAAAGAGCTTAAAATAGTTTTAAACAATCAAGCAAGCATTTTAAATCTACACATAAACCCTCAAATAGAGAAATTCATCATAGATAATTTCAAAAGCATAATATCTATAAAAAAAGCTCTAAAAACTCTCGCTTTAAACGAACATTTAGAGAATCAAAAATCTTTAGAGTTACATAAAATTAAAAACTATCTCTCCCCTTTAATCGAAGAAGAAAATCAAAAAACTCTAAGTCAAGATATAATAATAAATGAAGTCTCAATTTATTTTGGCATAACATCCAAAGATATTTTAGGTAGATCTCAAACCAAAGAAAGCACTCTTCCTCGTCAATTTTCTATGTATCTTTGTAGAGAACTTTTAAAAATGCCTTATATGAAAATAGGAAAAGTTTTTACTAGAGATCACTCAACTGTTATGACTAGTGTCAAAACCATTAAAAAAGATCTAGAGGCTAAAAATACCGATATATATTCAGCTTTTATGGAAGTTACAAAAAAACTAAATAACTTTTCTTAATTAATAGCACGTTGCATTATTAAAAAACCGCTTTTAAAAACCTATTCAAATCTATACATGTAGTAATGATTTTTTTAGGGACGTTGACCTAGCAGTTTTCTCAACGGTTAACATGTGAGAAATTCGCTCACAAATAGGGAAAAGCCTATTTGTGGATATCGACAACTTCTCGTCCAAAAATGTAATTGAATCCACCGCTTTTAAAATAATGAAAAAAGCCATATTTAATTAAGTTTCAATTTTAAACAATAAAGCTTTGGCAAATTGTGTTATATTTCGATTCTATCGACTTTCTCTAGCAATTTTTTGTTTCGGTTGCTTACCTCCCAACAATACTTTTGTATCTCAATGCCATTAAAAGTCTGTGGCTTCTCTTTGTCGATATACAATGGATCGAGAGCAATAGGCTCCTCTGTACGTACAAAACCCCAAGAAATAGTTTGTCTCTTGAACGGATTATTAATTAATAGATCCCTATTAAAAAAACTATTTTTACTAAGACCCAATCTATTTAGGGCCTCATCTGAAGTTAACTTTTGAGGAACAATAGTTTTCAATCCTTGGATTGAGGTTAAATAAAGAAATAAAAGTGCATTTGATCCTTGATCCATTAATTTTTTTCTTGCCAGTAATGTAATCTTATCTTCATATGGGCTAACGTCAACTGTGTTATTGTTACCAAAAGTTAAAAAAAGCATTCCACCTACCTTTAGCATTTCTGCTAGCTTGGCAAGTATTTTTGACGGCTGACCGCTATAGCGAAAGGCTCCATGAATATCGATTACGACACTAACACGACCATGAAGAGAATCTGTAGGAAACTCAAGCATGTCATGAAGGAATATATGCAAATGTTCTAAATGGTCTCTTTTTAGCCATTCGATATCATCTTCTGGATTACGTGGCGGGGTTATACCCACTGCATAAAAAACAGCTCCTTTTGGACAAGTTTTCACATAATCTTCACCGGCCGTACCTGTACCACACCCTGAGTCAAAAATGATATCTTCAGGTGTAAGACGCTTTATTATTTCAAGAAATGGCCGATAATCAACGCCTGCTTCATAAGATTTTGACTCTTCAGAGGAAACGCTATAAAAGATACGAGTCTCTAGCCAAGCCCCTTGATTGCTAGCTGATCTCTCATATCGTGTATATCGTTCTATGTCTTTACTTGACATTTCAGATATAGTGGGAGGCAGACTACTGGACATATTAATGTCTCTTATTTTTTATTAATTATTTTCTATATGCTATTAATTATAATTAACAAGTTATAAATTATTAACTATACCATATTAAATAAATTTAATCAATAATATTTTATTATTAACATTTAAATTATAAACGTATAACATTGATAATTAATAATATATGCAATTGGCAGCTGTGGATTAATTAGTCTGAGCTGCCAAGTCTTAATGAAGTAAGTCTCTAGAAAATCGGTTGTTATATAAAGGATATTGGCATTCAATGAGGCTTATTAGCTCTCTCATGTTCAAGACTTTATAATAGTTCACTTTCATTTAGGAGGCAATGATGACTCTGGCTTTTTTCAGATGTCCCTGCCTCGTCTATATCCTATCCTTTCTGGTTGTTATCGAACTTGCATCGATATAAGTTATTATCCATGCCGAACTAACAAAGACAGCTACTCGCTGTCTTTTTTTATAAAACTTATAGTTTTATGATAAAAATTTTGTATCGCTTCTGATTAAACTTTTACGAATCCACCGGCTCCGCCTGGCACCTCTCCTGAAGGTTGCCCTGGCAAAGTTGGTTTAGCTCCTCCTGGCATTGGAAGGGTAAACGGTTCAGGTTCTTTTCCTTCTGAGATATCAATTACAATCTTTCTCCATTTTTCGATAGTCTCTACAAAAAGTGGTGCAAATCTTCTAAGTGCTGAAGCATCAACGCCAAGACCCATATCTAAAACGCAATGAAGTAAAATCAGCTCTTCTTTTACAGCAAGACCAACTCCGCCACCAGCCATTTGACCGCCTAGCATTGATCCTTCTAAAAGTCTTTGATAGAGTTTCAGGATGATTTTATCATCTTTTGGAAGGCCATCTAAAAGAGGTGAATATAAGTATAATCTATCTGAATTAGGCTCATATGTTAAGTGCAAGGAAAAGGTATTATCTATTCCTAAAATACAAGTATTGTTTTCATCAAATCCTAAGCCTTCAAGATTTAATTCTTTTGAAAATTCTTTAAGGTTTGCTTTGGCATTTTCAAATGACATTATTTATCCTCCGAATATTAATTAATTTTGGACACACATATTATCAGAATTTTATTTTTAAACAAAATATTTTTTTTAATACATATGCCGTATTACTTTTTATAAATATAATCTATAAATTTATTTTTTTCAATAATGTTTAACTTGATATAAATTAAAATATTTTTTTTATTATCAATTAATTATTTTATTTTACAGTTTATTTAATCTCATTTGTATTTAGAAAAAGCATTTCGAAGGAGCTTTTTCAAATCAAAAATTTTTGATTTGCTCACCTTACCTTTTCTTACTGTTTTCAAATCATGAGATTTTAGCCTGTTTTTAGCTAGTGTATAAGCTTCTATTGAGGACTGGAACATTATCTTCTCTTTATTTTAATGTTTACTATCATTATTTAGAATAATTATAACATATTTGATCTTTATATTAAAGATTTTAGATTAATAGCATTAATCGATATATAAAATAAACTTTAATTTTGACAATAAATTATTTTAACTTGATTCATTCTTCGAGGAATAAAACCTTAGATTTGTTTAAAAAAAAGTAGATAAAAATAAAAAATACTCTAAAATCACTTTAAAATGGAGAATAAGTAAAACTTGTCAATTTTTCAAAACTTGGAGATAAAAAAAGGTCAAAAAGCTCCCTTTGGCAACTTTTGCACTAAAAAAGGTTTTAATTTTGCATTTTACTCTGATAGTAAAAATGTAAAATTGATTCTTTCCAACAAGAGCGAAACAAAAGAAATTGCTTTAAATATTTCAGATGATGACAAAATCTTTCATATAGAAATTTTAAACCTTCCTAAAAACACACTATATGCATACAAGGTTGATGAAAATTTATGCTCTGATCCATATGCTAAATCTTTTGCATCACCAAATGTTTGGGGAAAGAAATCAACTAAAGATACATATGTTTTTGCAAAACTAGAAAAAGATGAAGAATTTGATTGGGAAAATACAAAAAAACCAAATATTAAATCTGTTGATTTGATTATCTATGAGATGCATGTAAGAGGTTTTACAAAAGACAACACATCAAAAGTAAAAAATCCTGGTGTTTTTCTAGGGGTTATAGAAAAAATCGATTATTTAAAAAAACTAGGTGTAAATGCTATAGAGCTCAACCCAATTTATGAGTTTGATGAAACATCATATAATATAATAAACCCTGAGACAAAAAAAAGGCTCTTTAATTACTGGGGATATTCCCCTGTCTCATTTTTCTCAATAATGAAAAGATATGGAACTGAAAATGATTTTAAAACTTTAGTTAAAGAGCTGCATAAAAATGGAATCGAAATTATTTTAGATGTTGTCTATAACCATATGCAAACTCCTATTAAAGATAAAAATTACTTTTTATTAGATGATAAAAATAATCATCAAAACTTTTCAGGTTGTGGCAATACCTTTAATTGCAATAGTAACGCAGGATCTAAGCTTATCTTAGATAGTCTTATATATTTTGTAGAAAAATTTAAAGTTGATGGCTTTAGATTTGATCTAGCATCTATTTTAACAAGAACAGATAATGGGGGAATTTCAGAAAAACCTAAAATTTTAGAGATGATTAAACAAGAAAAAAAACTAAAAGATATAAAATTCATAGCCGAGCCTTGGGATGCCGCTTCCCTTCATCAACTTGGCTTTTTTGAAAATTTTAATTTTTTAGAGTGGAATGATAAAACAAGAAATGTATTTAGAAAATTTATAAGAGGAGATAAGAATTTAGAAAATGATTTTTTAGATTCTATAACAGGAAATAATTCCCCTTTTAAAAATCATAAAAACTCAATAAATTACATCACTTGCCATGATGGTTTTTCTTTATATGACTTAGTAAGTTATGAAAATAAACACAACTTTTTAAATGGAGAGGAAAGTAGAGATGGAAATACTAGTAATTTCAGCTCAAATAGCGGCATAGAAGGCCCTAGTAATGACAAAGGTATTGAAGATCTAAGAGTTAGAAAAGCTAAAAATCTTATTCTAGCCTTAATGCTTTCTAAAGGAGTTCCCATGCTATTTATGGGAGATGAATACCTACATACAAAAAACGGCAATAATAACACTTGGTGCCAAGATAACTCACTTAACTATTTTTTATGGGACAGCAAAAATGTTTTGCAAAATTTCATAAAAAGTTTAATAAAATTTAGATTAGATAATCAAAAAATTTTATCTTTCAATTCTGAAAACTTTTCAACTCAAAAAAATGTAGAGATAAAAGATAGATTTTTGAAAATTGATCTCCATAATTTTGTAGTTATCTTTAACTCAAATGATAAAGAGATAACTACCCATTTAAATACAGACAAATATAAAATTTTGATAGACACATCTGATGGGAAAAACAATCTAAAAGATTCGAGGGTTTTACTAAAATCCTTTTCTGCAATAGTTTTAAAAAAACAAAACTAGCCAAGAATAAAAAACTTTTGCTACACTCAAGTTAATATTATTTAATTTTTTGGGGGATAAATGATTAAATATTTAGCTTTAACTATTTTTTCTTTGTTAGTTTTTTCATCTTGCTCAAACAGCCAAGATGCAAATAACACCACTTCACGTTTTTATGATGATGGAAGAGCAAGACCAGTTGTGGCTATTAGCTCTGTTATCGATTCAACTACATATGATCTACCTTGGAGTTTATCTGAAGAGATCACTTTTTTAATAAAAAGCCAGCTTACAAACAATAAAAATCTATTTTTATCATCAACAGAAATGATGGATGAAAGTCTAACAAACACAGACGCTCCTTTTGATCTAAATGTTAATTGGATGAAAGATAGATTTGATAATAGCGAGTTTTTAGTATTTTTAGAGCTTTTAAATCACAATGAGCTCAAGAAAGATAATATCTCAAATCTCGAGATGTCCATGAGGATAAGAATAGTAGATGTAAGATCAAGAGAACCAAAAGTTATCCTGCAAGAGTGTATTGATGAAAACTATTACATAGCAAAGGGTTCAATAAAAGAGGATTATCAAAATGTAATTTGGGGATCTTCAGAATACGCAAATTCAAGAATGGGTTTAGCTCACAAGCAACTTGCAAAAGAGATCTCAGATAGGATTTCAGATTATATAGCTCTTTCTAAGAGTAGATAATGGTTGGAGTAGAGCAAAGTCCTTTAGCCGATGAAATAAAAAGTGCTATATTTTTTTTTCTAATTGCTATAGTGACTAGCTCTATTGCTTATGTTAAAGGATTTTATAAGTTAGAAAAAAGTGAGAAAATAAACTTACCTTCCTCTTATGCTCTTAGTGTTTTTTTTATCTACGCATTTTTTTATATAGGTTTGGGATCTATCATTGGAAAATACTTAAAAGGATATATAACAAAAGAAAATTCTGTAGGAATTAGTGTTTTTTTTACTGTCTCTATTAGTTTGGTAACCCTACTTGTTTTATATGTTTTTTGTTTAAAAAAAAGAAAAGAGATTACTTTTCCCATTATAAAAACCTTTGAAGAAAACTCAAAAAGCCCTAAATATGATATGGGGTTTGGAATTTTTTCTTGGCTAGTTGTATTTCCTTTAGTTACTTTTTTTTCATCTATTTTTAGTATTTTTATATATGCAGTTTTTAGAGTACAAAAAATTCCAGATCAAGTAGCTATCTACTTTTTAAAAGCTACAATGAACAATCCTATTTATTTTATCTTAGCTATGATAACTATCGTTATTTTAGCTCCAATATTAGAAGAGTTTTTTTTCAGAGGGATCGTGCAGAATTTTTTTAAAAAATTTTTAAATAGATGGATCTCTATTATTTTTACAAGTTTAGTATTTGCCTTTGTACATTTTTCTTATGCACAAAAACTTGCAAATATAACAATTGTAGGCTCGATATTCATTTTTAGCTTATTTTTAGGTTTTATATATGAAAAGCAAAAATCGTTAATATCGCCTATTTTTTTACATGCAACATTTAATGCTATAAACGTTTTAAATCTACTATTTATAAAAGGGATATAGATGAGACCAAAAATTGAAGCATTTGGACTGTCTGATATTGGTCATGTAAGAAAAAAAAATGAAGATGTCTTTAAGATTTTAGAAGAGCATCTTCTATTTTCTGTAGCAGATGGAATGGGAGGTCACAGGGCTGGTGATATAGCAGCTTTGCATGCAACAACTCATATAAACAATCTACTTGCTAAAACACTGCTAACAACCGTTTCAATCGATCAGATTATAAATCTCATAAACCTAGCTATTAAAGAAGCGAATTTCAGAGTCTTTAATTTATCTAGATCCAACAGGGATTACTCAGGCATGGGTACAACTCTTTGTTTTTTACATTTAAACTCCTCTCATGCTATTTTTGCTCACGTTGGAGATAGCAGAGTCTATCACTATCAAAAAAATAGTTTTATTCAACTTACCAAAGACCACTCACTTATCAACAAACTAATAGATCAAAATAAAAATTGTGATAAAAAAACTTGTAAAAACATAATTACAAAAGCAATCGGCACCTACCCAAAAATAGAGCCAAGTATAGATACAATTCCATATGAAATAGGTGATATCTTTTTAATGACAACAGATGGTCTTACAGACTATATTTCCAATGATCACATAAAAAAAATAATTGAATTTAGCAAATCTCCTCGAATCTTATGTGAAAACCTCATAAAAGAAGCGAAAAATAATGGCAGTAGTGATAATATTACAGCATTAGCTGTAAAAATTATTGAATAATGAATCAAAAAATATATTTAGATAATAATGCTACGACCTCAATAGATAAAGAGGTATTAGATCAGATTATCAATCTTACTCTTCCTCTAAACCCATCTAGCGCTCATTTTTACGGCAGGAAAGCAAAAGGGCTACTTGAAGATGCAAGAGAGAAAATAGCATCATATCTAAAAGTTAAAGCTGATAATTTAGTCTTTACATCAGGCGGCACTGAAAGCTCTAATCTAGGGATTAGAGCGTTATTAGAAAATCCATCAAAACCCCAAGAAAAAGCTCATATTATCGCAAGCGATATCGATCACTCATGTGTTTATAATACTTTAAAGCATCTAGAAAAAAAGGGTTTTGAGATCTCTTATATCAAGGCAGGAAAATATGGGGCTATAAAACCTGATCAAATACTCCCCTTAATCAAAGAAAACACAAAACTAATAGCTACATCTTTTGTTAATGCTGAAACCGGTGTTAAAACAGATATAGATAAAATAGCTAAAATAGCTCGAGAAAAAGATATTTTTTTATTCGTGGACGCTGTCGCGCTACTTGGCAAAGAAAAGTTTGTTATTCCAAAAGGCGTAACATCTATGGGTTTTAGCTCTCACAAACTCCATGGCCCTCAGGGCGTTGGCATGTGTTATTTCAAGGAAGGCATAAAAACCTCTCCCCTCTTTTTTGGTGGGCCTCAGGAATTTGAGAAAAGACCTGGCACTCAAAATTTAAGAGGGATAGTAGGTTTTGCAAAAGCTGTTGAATTACTAAAAAAGTATCTTCCTAAAGCCACTGAAAACATGCAAAAATTAAGGGATCATTTTGAAACCACTTTAAAAAGTGAGCTAAAAGATGTTTTTATAAATGGAGAAGGCCCTAGAGTCTGCAACACCTCTAATATCTGTTTTAAAGGTGTAGACGCCGAGAGTTTGCTGATTCTATTAGATAGAGGAGGCGTTTTAGCATCTCACGGCTCAGCCTGCGCTTCCGGCTCTATGGAGCTATCTAGAGTTTTACT
>JAAKFW010000100.1 GCA_011064905.1 Candidatus Anoxychlamydiales bacterium
TCCAAAAGTCTCTTGAAATGTTTTTTGCCATTGTAAACTGTTGACTCTTTCGTTAAATAATTTACATACGCAAGCTATATTTTTTAATTCTAAAGGCGAAATGAATGAAAATATAGGATCTAATATTTCTGAAGAAAACTTAGCTAATATAAGAGTGGTAGTATTTGAACTAGCTGAACTAGAAATCGTGCTCATTTTTAAACTCCTGTTTTTTTTTGTTAATTATTCATTTAAAATAATTTCACAATATAAAAATATTGTACAATTATTGATAGGTTAAATCAATTAAAGAAAAAAACTTGTGGGCGCAACCAGCAATTATGGGTGAAAGCACTTTCATAGAGTTGCTATGTTGAATTTCAATTACTTTAACCAATAAAGATTTTTCTCTTGAAAGAGCGGACTCTCTGGTTTAAAAGTTGTTTTAACAACTAAACAACAAACTAGAGGTCCGCATTAGGAATTATAACAATAAAAAAGTTTTTTTAGGAATAGATGTGCACAAAAAAGATTATTCGGTAACTGCTATTTGCAAATGGGCAGGTTGTAAAAAAAGATACGATTTCCGCTGAACCTGAGCGATTAGTCGGTTATTTTCAGAAGTACTTTTCGGGGGCGCAAATTGAAAGCGCTTATGAAGCCGGTTTCTCCGGATTTTATTTACATCGTTTTCTAGAAAAGCATGGTGTTAAGAATCACATTATACCATTCATCAAATATAAGTTTTAATTTTCGCCCATTCTCTGGTGCATAGGGTTCGTACAGCTCCTGATTGAGCCGTAATACCATTTATCAAATTTATATTTGATAAATGGTATTACTACTCTTCAGACTCTTCTTTTCTTGGTCTTTTTGATTCTCCTTTTTCACTTGGAAGAGATTCTTCTGTTGAGGATGACGCACTGGATGAAGAAGATCTGCTTTCGGGCACAAAAGAAGGCATCGATGAAGATGAACTTGATGATGATGATGCGAGGATAGTTTTGCCAGAGTTTCGTTTTCTTTTAGATTCCTTTGGAGCTCTTTCTAAAATCTTTTCAACAATACCAGGAAACATTGTTTTTAGTTGCTTTTCTAATTCTGGATAAAATTCCATCATTTTATCATATACAATGGGCCTTGCTGCAGACTGCGAACCTGTTGATTTTAACATTATCTCAATTACTTCACGTTCATTTTTTCCTTCAAAAGATTTTAAAACTAATGTAGTTGACTCTTTTAAATCAATATTTAACTTCTTTCTGATTTCTCTAAATAGAGATAAAAACAACGGAAAGTCATAATAATTACCAGAAGTAGTCTTTGCCTTTAAACATTCATATAAAATGCCTATTTTATTTAATAATTTAAATAGATCAAGGTTTTTAATTAGTGCTAGTGTAAATCTTTGATCATTTATAATTGCGATTTTTTCTTCTTTTGTAAATAGATCTGAAGTTAAAAAAAGTTTTAGCACATCTATTCGTACATCCAGAAAATTCTTAAGATTATCTTTTACCATTTTCTTTAAAATTCCAGGGGGAATTTGCCTTCCTCCCTCTATTAGTTCACCTATTCTTGCTTTGCAAATCAAGCCATTGAAGTATTTGTATTGGCCATTGTATTTTATCTCACTTAATAAAACAGATATTGCGTTTTCACGTTCTTTATTGGTTTTAATATCGCAAATTAGCCTATAATTTGTAAGTCTTATAAACTCAGCCTGATATCTATCATTACTTAAGAGATTGAAAATTTCTCCTAATTGCGCGTCACGATCTTTAACAATCGAATGATCATATCTGTATAGTTCATCATTCCAAAATTGAAATGCACCTAAGATCAGTTCGTTTTTTTGATCAGCATTGGAGATATTTTTCAAGATTTTTATCATGCTTGGCAAATCCCTTCTAGCCATGAAAAATTTTAAAAAACCTTCAAGTAAATACTTATCAATTTTAGAATAATCTTTTACGTTATCTAATTTTGTTAAAATTGTCTTTTCAACCCATTTTTGCATTAAATGATTTTCATCGGAGCCAAAAAGGCAGAAAGAATATCTACGAAAAGCAGACGCAGAAAAGTTTTCTATTAGATTATGAATCATAAAATGCAAACGCTCATCTTCATCATCAGATATATTTTTTATTATCCATTCAATGAAAAGAACATCCTTAGCTTCCCCTATGATTTTATGAAATAGTGTATTTCCATCTTTTACAGTCGTTTGAAGGCTCTTTATTTTTACTGCACTTCCAACAGAGCTTAAAATTAGTTTTATAAAATCTTCACCCCAAGTAGAATAAATTAAATCCTTACGCTTATTAATACCCATATTTACAATTGACATTATCATCTTTGTTGTAAATTCTGGGTTTTTATCAAGAACTTTAATTATACAATCTTTTATGTAAGATTTCATTTGCAGAAATTTATATAACTTAGCTTCTGATTGTGATTTACTAGCTATTCTTATGAATTGATTAGAATTATCAATTTTCTCTAATTGAGCATTAAAAGCATTTTCTTCAAGCATTAATCCATCAAAATGTCCTTTTAATAATAATTTGTTAAAAGAAGTTCTAAGGCCTATTAATTCCAAATTATAATAGATTTCTTTTGAATATTCAAGTAACTTAGAATCTTCTTCTTTAGTTCTATGTTCTTTCTGGCTCAATTCAAAATACTCCTTATCTTCGATGCATACAGGGAGCACGTCACTACCTTCTTTATGAGAGGTAGGCTCAAAGTTACTATAGTCAATAAGATTACTTACTGTTTTGTGTATAAAAGCACTCTCTTTAAGGGCAACTGTATTTTCATATGTAAAAATATCTGGAATAGGGATATTTCCACATGCTCTTGCAAGTTTACGTATTTTTAAAATTGTTTTTTGTAAACATTTGAAAGCTACTGGGGTTCCGTCTGAAATATCTACATGAAGTTTCTCTTTTGCAAATACAATAGCCCTTCTTTCTAAATCTGCTGATTCTTTTTCAATAGCTTCATCCTGGAGACGGCTTGCTTCACTTATAATATCGATATGAACCCCTTCTCCAGAAGATATGCTTAAAATCCGCTTGTTAATCCATTTAAGGTCATTTAATACTGAAGAATTACTTTTTACAAGCTTATTAAGTCCTGGTAAGGTTTCAGAGAGCGCCTTTTGATCTTTTATTTCTAACCTAGAAGATATATTATTTAGAAAAATATCTTGAGGCATTTGCGACAAAAAATTACCGCTGCTACTACTGCTACTACTGCTACTGCTACTGCTACTGCTGCTGCTACTGCTACTACTCATTTGTTTACCATTTTTTAATTTTTCATTATAAACTTTTATTTAATTAAAAATATTAATTTAAGTTAATTATACATTAATATAAAAATTAAATCAATTGTTTTTTTTTGATTACAATTTCAAAGTTCTAATGATACCTTAAACTAAAAATTTTAGTATGAATCGACTTCGCGCGCGACAAAAAATAATTTGATAAAAAAGACTCGCTAATATGTAAACTTATCTCCTTCATCAACTACAACTTAGGAAAGTCAGATAAACCATATTAACGAGTTGGGAAAATTTTTATCTAATTTATTTAATTAGCTCAATTCTAGAGTTGGCTGTTTAGCTCAAATTATCCAAGCTCTATTCTGTGTGATTTTAATCAATAGATTTTGAAGATCTATATTCTCAAAAACTTTTTTTTGTTTTTTCATATTTAAAAAACAGCATTTTTATTTTTCCTTTTAGATTTTTCTTTTTAACTTTTTTAAAATAAATAGTACTCTAACATTTATGGGAAATAATAAAGTTTACACATTCGATGAGTTTTTTGAATCAGGCCTCGAGGAGAGCATATCTCCATTTCTAGAGAAAAAATCTAGAAAATGGTCTAAAAACTTACCATTAAAAACTGCACTTTTTTGTCTATTTTTACTTATTCTCAGCTACACAATTGTATATACAACTCTCAACTCAAACATAGCTTATTTGCTGCTTTGTTTTATCTATTTATTTGTGGGTGTCCCCGCCCTTTTAGATGCTCTAGAAGATCTCAAAAATTTTGAGATCAACATTAGCATTTTGATGACACTAGCCGGTTTTTTAGCTATTTTATTAAATAGCCCCTTAGAGGGAGCTCTTTTGTTAATTTTATTTAACATCTCAGATAGTTTAGAAAAAAGCATCTCATATAGAACTAAAAGCGCTATATTTAATTTAAATAAAATAGCTCCAACAAAAGCTTTTGTGGTAAATGATGATAAATCTTTTTCAGAGCGCTCTATTAAAGATATAGCTCTTAATACAAAAATCCTTATTAAAGCTGGAGAGATCGTTCCTTTAGACGGAAAAATAATAGAAGGATATTCAGAAGTCAATCAAGTACACCTAACCGGCGAGAGCATGCCGGTTGAAAAAAAAGTAAATGACATGGTTTACGCTGGAACAATAAATATAGATGGAAGTTTAACTATTACAGTGACGAAAACATCAGGGGACTCAACAATCTCTAGAATAATAAAACTTATAAATGAAGCAACAGATGCAAAACCAAAAATTCAAAGATGGCTTGATAAATTCGGGAAAATCTATTCCACTATAGTGATACTGCTTAGCTTTATTTTTGCGGCAATTCTGCCTTTTATTTTCAATATTACTTATCTAGGAAAAGAAGGTGCTCTTTATCGAGCTATTGCCTTTTTAATAGCCTCGTCTCCTTGCGCTTTAATAATAGGAGCGCCTCTTGCTTATCTAACGGCTATCTCTTCTCTCGCAAAAAAAGGTATCATGCTAAAAGGCGGGTTTATTTTAGATGCAATTAGAAAATGTAAAAATATAGCATTTGATAAAACAGGAACCCTAACAACCGGAGATTTTGTGTTATCATCCTTTGAGCAAACAATGTTTGAACAAGTTAAGTTTGACCAAGCAATCTTTGACAAAGAAAAAGCTCTAGCAATAGCTGATAGCTTAGAAAGAAAATCAACTCATCCAATAGCAAAGGCAATACACACAGCTGCCAAAGATATAAAACATGATGTAAAGATAATAGAGTTTAAATCAGATGCCGGATTTGGAATCCAGGGTGTATGTGAAGTAGAAAATAAAAAATATAAGGTATATATCGGCAAATTGGAATATATCGAAAAGTTTTTAGAAAAAGTGCTAAAAACAGAAATTGAAAAAAAAGTTTCAAAAAAAGCTAAAACTCTAAGTTTTATGCTTATCGATAACTTTTTATTTATTTTAACTTTTTCAGATGAGATTCGAAAAAACTCTTTTTCTTTAATCGAAAACTTAAAAAAAACAAAAAATTTAATAATGCTAACTGGAGATAATAGTTTTAATGCTAATTTCGTTGCTCAAAAACTCGGTATTGAAAATGTCTTTGCAAACCAAAAAGTTGAAGATAAACTAAAACTTGCATCAGAATATGCTAAAAATGGTCTTGTTATGATTGGAGATGGAATAAATGACGCTCCGGCACTATCTAGAGCAACTGTTGGAATATCTCTTGGAAAAGTTGGTTCAGCAACCGCTATCAATGCCTCTGATGTCATACTTTTAAACGAT
Organism: Candidatus Anoxychlamydiales bacterium; assembly: GCA_011064905.1. Taxonomy (GTDB): domain Bacteria; phylum Chlamydiota; class Chlamydiia; order Chlamydiales; family SM23-39; genus JAAKFX01. The sequence continues at coordinate 5,558 of JAAKFW010000100.1, forward strand.
GATATTTCTCTGATAAGCTACCTTCTAAAAAAAGCTAGCTTTACCTCAAAAATAGCTAAGCAAAATCTGATTTTCGCTCTTCTTATCATAGTTCTTGCTGCCATCCCTTCTTTATTGGGATTGATACCACTTTGGCTTGCTGTCCTTCTCCACGAAGGAAGCTCCGTTCTCGTTGGCCTTAACTGCCTACGCCTTATAAAGCACTGATTTACAGACGCTTGCAAACGCTTTTAAGCAATCTGCCGCAGCGATTGCTAAAAATATATCGATTATGATATGATGATCTTATGTATAAAAACTTTATGGAATATTAAATTGAAAAAACTTTTTGTAAAAAAAAGATTTACCAAAGAAAACAAAGAATTAAAAATTCTATTA
>JAAKFW010000101.1 GCA_011064905.1 Candidatus Anoxychlamydiales bacterium
GTCTGATAACTAACGCCATAAATTATTTCCTCCGAATTTGCTCATTTGATTGCTAAACAAACCTTTTGCTAAGCCTTTTGTAGGCATTTTTTTCATAAATTGTTTAATTCTTTTAAATCCTTTAACTAATCTATTTACATCATCTAATTTGGTTCCACTTCCATTTGCTAGTCTTTTTCTTCTTTCAAATGAAATATCAACCTCTTCTAATCTCTCTTTTTTTGTCATAGATTTTATGATAGATTCAGTTTTTTTCATCTCACCTTCTGGAAGATCTAAATTAGATAATGCCGACATCCCCGGCACCATTTTTAATAAAGATTTTATCGATCCCATTTTTTTTATCATCGACATTTGTTTGATATAATCATCATAGTTAAAACTTTTACTTTTGATTCTTTTCTCAAGTGCTTCAGCTTCTTTTTCATCTACTACATCTTTCGCTTTTTTAACGAGATTTATAACATCTCCCATTCCAAGAATTCTATCTGCCATAGAGTTTGGGTTGAAAATTTGAAAATCATCTATTTTCTCACCTGTCGCTTCAAATTTTAGAGGTTTTTTTGTAACTTCTTTAATCGAGATCGCAGCTCCAGCTCTAGCATCTGAATCTAACATCGTTAAAATTGAGCCTGTAATACTAACTTTAGCATCAAAATCAAAAGCAGTTTTTACAGCATCTTGCCCAAAAGTTGCGTTCGCTACATATAAAACCTCAGATGGCTGAGTAATATTTTTTATATCTTCTAGCTCCCCCATCAGCTCTTCATCGATATGAAGTCTTCCGGCAGTATCTAAAATTAAAACATCATATTTTTCTTCTTTGGCTTTCTCTAAAGCTTTTTTCGATACTTTAGTCGCCTTTTTCTCATCAGACATCGAAAATACATCTATATGCGCATCTAGAGCTAATCTTTTTAACTGTTCAATAGCAGCTGGTCGTTGAAGGTCACATGCAGCTAAAAGTACTCTTTTATGTTTCTTTTTCAAAAATGATGCTATTTTTACAGAGGTAGTAGTCTTTCCTGAGCCCTGCAGGCCACAGAGCATAATAACTGCCGGCTTATTTGATAAATCAAGAGTAGCCTCATCTTTTCCCATAAGCTCAATTAACTCATCGTGAACAATTTTTATAAATTGCTCTCTCGGAGATACAGATTTAACAATTTCAGCTCCTATAGCTTTTTCTTTAACTTTTTTAACAAAATGAGAAGCTACTGAATAGTTAACATCTGCCTCTAAAAGAGCTAGTCTTACCTCTTTTATGGCATCGTTAACATTATCTTCAGTAATCTTTTTACCTCGAGAAAAACTTGAAAAAAGATTTTGAAATTTATTACTTAAATTATCAAACATAATTATTTCCAATTAATTTGCATATAGAGTAACTTAAAAATTATTCTATTTCAACAAAAAAGAAACGATCTTTTTTAGAAAAATCTTTAATTACTTGTTTTAAAACATATTTTTTATCTGAAAAAATATTTAGCACATCTTTTTTTTGTGAACATCCTATTTCAAAAAAAAGCTTTGCTTTTGGGTTTGTATATTCAAAAATTTGCTTTTCAATTTTTTTATAAAACTCTAAACCGCTTTTCTTTGCAATCAAAGCTATTTTTGGCTCAAAGTTTTTTACATCATCATCTAACGTTTTAAATTCAACTTCGGAGACGTATGGAGGATTGGAAATAATAAAATCTGCTCTTATATTTTCAAAAGGACTTAATAAATCACCTTTTTTAAAAAGAATATTTACGTCATTTAAATAAGCATTTTTTTTTGCGATTTCCAAAGCTTTTTTTGAAATATCCACTCCATAAATTTTTAATTTAGGAAATCTTTTTTTTAGTGCAATTGCAATCGCTCCAGAACCAGTGCATATATCAATTAAAATTTTACCATCTAAATTTTCCTTTTCTAATTTTTTAGATATCAAATCTACTAAGATTTCAGTTTCAACTCTCGGTATTAAAACATTTTTATCTACAATAATTTCACATCCATAAAAATCAATTTTTCCAATTATATACTCTATTGGCTCTTTTTTAGCCCTTCTTTGAATTAACTGCTCAAAGCTTTTTAAATCATCATTTAAAAGCATTTTATCAAAATTTAGAAAAAGATCACTTTTTTTTATCTTTAAAACATGAGCTAGTAAAGTCTCGACGGATACTTTTGCATTTTTAATATTTTTATCATCTAAAAATTCTATACTCGATTTTAGAACTGATAGAACTTCATTTGATTGAAAATTTTTCATGCAATTTAAAAAAAATGGTTTTAAGATTTTAACTTTTCTTGATAATAAAATGAGATTAAAGCAGTTTCGATTTCATCTAAATCCCCTTCCATAACTAGATCTAAATTATAAACGGTTAGATTTATTCGGTGATCAGAGATCCTATTTTGAGGATAATTATAAGTTCTAATTCTTTCAGACCTATCTCCAGTTCCTACTTGAGAAGCTCTTTCTTTTGATCTTTTCTTTTCCTCTTCTATTCTTTTTTTCTCAGCTACTTTTGCTTTTAGCACCCTCATCGCTTTATCTTTGTTTTTATGTTGCGATCTCTCATCTTGACAAGCAACAACAACACCCGTTGGTATATGCGTTATTCTAACAGCAGAATCTGTAACGTTAACATGTTGCCCGCCTGCTCCAGACGCTCTAAAAGTATCGATTTTTAAATCTTTTTCATCTATGCCTACATCATCATCATCTGTTGGCTCTAATAATATAGCAACTGTAGCGGCTGAGGTATGGAGCCTTCCTGAAGCTTCAGTAACTGGCACTCTTTGAACTCTATGAGTTCCACCCTCAAACTGCAAAAACCTATAAACATTTTGTCCAGATAGAGACATGACATACTCTTTGTAGCCACCTCTTTCTGATTCTGTTGTGGAGATAGTCTCAACTACCCACCCTTTCTTATTTGCATAGTATTGATACATTCTAACTAAATTGCCTGCAAAAATACCTGCCTCATCTCCGCCTGTTCCAGCTCTAATTTCCATAATAATATTTCTAGAATCATTAGGATCCGGAGGAACTAGTATCGTCTCAATTCTCGCCTTTGAGATAGCAAGTTCATTTTTAAGATTTGTAATCTCTTCATTTATAACTTCTATAAGCTCAGGATCTTTTTCTGTGAGTAAAAGAGCTTTGCTCTCTATTAGCTGATCATTTGTTTTAACTGAGTAGTTCCAAGCATCTTTTAGCTCATTAAGCCTTGAGTGTTCTTGGGATAACTCTTTGTATTTTTTTTGATCTGAAAAGATGTCAGGTTTCCCCAAAAGAGATTCAACTTCTTGAAGTCTTTCAAGAAGTTTCTTTACTTTTTCTTCCATAAAAACTTATTTTTTCTTAGTGGCTTTGGTCTTCTTTTTCTTCTTTTTAACATTCTCTTGATTCTCTTTTTCTTTTTCCTTCTCTTTTAAAGATTGCTGTTTTTTCATAGCATATTTTTTAGAAAAACGATCAACTCTACCTTCTGCATCAATAAATTGTTTACTACCTGTGAAAAACGGATGAGAAGCTGAAGATATTGGCACTTTATAAACTGGGTATGCTTTCCCTTCAAACTCTTCTGTCTCTTTAGGTTGCAGAGTAGAGCCACATACAAATTTATGACCATTTGATGAATCAACAAACAAAATATCTTGATATGGAGGATGGATTTTTTCTTTCATTTTTAAATTCTCCGATTAATTATAATATATATATTTAAACGAAAAGTCTTATAAAAAACAAGGATTTTTAAAAACCAAGGTTTTCCAAAAATAGATTTTTTATAAAATTAGATTTAAAAATTCTTATTAATAGTATTTTCTATTTTTATCTCTATATTCAATATCACTATAAGAACTTGCTTGTTTAGCGATAGCAGCATCAAGCATATACCACCTATCTTTTCTTTGAAGCCTTTGCCAGTATCTATCAATTGCAAGAGAAAGCGTTTGGCTATAAAAAAGTTCATTTTCTAAAAGCATATGCGCTTCAGTAAAACATTTTTTTAAAGTAGGCATATAGTGTTTATTTACAGCATATGCATGTGTCCTTATAGATTTTAAAACTTTTTTTATCTTTTTGTATTTTGTATCTTGGGCGCCCTTTGTGCAAAAATCTAAAAAAAAGACATCCCAATCATCGATAGTATCAAAAAAATATTTAATAAGTTTATCTAGAATAGCTCTATTTTGCAAAAACAGACAGTCATCTTCTAAAATCAAAACATTATTTAGATTACTCTTAGCTGCTAAATTAAGGGCTTTGATATGGCTCATTGCACAGCCTCTATGCCCATTTAAAGGGTCAAAAGCAGCTGAATACCCGAAACTATCTTATCTTCCTTTTACACCTAGTTTAGATAGCTGATTTAAAAGACAATCTTTTCTATCTTCTCAATGATCTAGATTAATAAAAAATATTTTATCAAATAAATCAAGTCCCACAATAATAGCCTCTTTTCTGAGTTCACCTAAATCACATTGATAAAATAAATTTGAATTAAATTTCAACGTCTCTTTAAGATCTTGCTTGTTTTATGGCTCTCAATAACTTGTGATTTCACACCCGACCGCTAAGATCAGCGCAAGAAGCTTACACAGTAGCTTGCGTATTTTTTTTGAAAATTTGACTTATGCAAACAAATCTATTAACGCACTTGCTCGGCATAGTATAAATACTTTATAATATATAAGTTATTAATTCACATTAACATTTAAATAAAAGATCTGCTATAATAACAAATATTATTTTAATAATAGTTTATATTAAAAAGGAAAATACATGAGCTTACAAATTACCTCAGCTTTTGCAGTAATTAAACAGATAGAAGAACACTTAAATATCGTTGATTTCTTTCCTCAAAAGCTTGAAGAGATGCCAATTTATGACAAAATAGGAAAAGTTGCTTTTTGGATATTGAAAAATAATGACTTGCCTCCAAGCATGGAAAGCTTTGATGGCAACAAACTCTATAGCGTTGAAAATTCAAAAAACGACGATTCACTACACAAACGTAAAAGAGTTCAAGAATCTTCTAGCTCTAGTTCGCCGGAAGATGACTATTCACTTCAAACTCAAATTCGCAAAAGCAGAAGAATCCAAACACCTCCTTCAGGCGAAGCTCTCAGAGGTGAAGAAACAGCCGCCGTTACACAGACTTTCTCTCAAAGTGTTTTTGAAACCATGAAACCTTTATTGATTTGTCTTTCTAGTAAAACTCCACTTCAAACTATACTTTTTGCAGAGTTTGAGCCTAAGCCTGTGTGTTTTGAGAAGTTGAGTTTTGCTAAACAATTACTAGATTATTTAAATTTTCATAATCTCGGAACAGAATTACACGATCTTTTAAAAGATGGTAAAGTGGATTCTTTTCTAAGTATTTTTAATGATATTTCAAATAATTATCCAACAGTTTTACCAGACTTAATGAAAGTTAAAGATAGTGGGGGCAGCACACTTTTAGATTTAGCAATTACAAAAAATTTAAATAATTTAGTGGAAAAATTTTTGCAAGAAATTAACCCAAAAGATTTAGATGTTCGAAATTATTTAAGCAAGTATTCCCTATATCTTTCAATAGGCAAAGGTTTTATAAGTCTTGCTGAAAAAATTATTGATAAAATGTCCACTGAATACTTAGATAATCAGGGTTATTATACTGCTTTATGTTTGGCCACAAATAAAGGTTTTGAACATCTAGCTGAAAAGATTATTGATAAAATGACCATGACCCCAAAAGATTTAGCTATCCATGATTTTCAGAAGCGCACTACCTTACAGCTGGCCATAGAAAAACGCTTTGAAAATCTAGCTGAAAAAATTATTGATAAAATGACCCCAAAAGATTTAGCTGTCCAAGGTTTTCAGAACTACCCTGCCTTACATATTGCCATAGAGGAAGACTTTGAA
>JAAKFW010000102.1 GCA_011064905.1 Candidatus Anoxychlamydiales bacterium
CTCCAGCGATAAATGGAACAAATTTAACGATACCTGTCGATCCTAAGTCTTGGTTTGATTTTAAAATACTTGGAAGAACGTCAAATAAAGATGTTAAAAATGTGTTTTGGAATGTACTGGGGGGTATTGTAAACATACCTATTGCAATAATAAAAAAATTAAATTATTTATAAAGCCTTAATAGGAGAAAAGCATGCTTAATAATATTATTTCAAATGTAAGCTCGGAAATTTCATATATAAATTCAAAAATCCCTGCAAATCTTCTAGGTGCTATTAGTGGAGGAATCTTTGGCAGAGAACTTTTAATAAAAAGTCTATCGTTGGATACTAGTGAAGAAGATAGCAAAGTAACTGTAGGATTAAAAACAGCTGCAAATCTCGTAATTAGGTCAAGCTCTATTGCTTTTTCACTTTATAATCCTGTTAGTTTACCCTTTTTTACAGCCTTTACAAATCCAGTAATGGCTGCCGGAAAAGGATATCAAGCTTGTGAGTTATATATCCAAGGAAAAGTAAATGAAGATGAAAGAATGATCGATGAAGCTAAAAAAAAGACTTTAGAAGTAGCTAAGCATGTTGCTTTATCTGTTATTGATTATTGTTTACTTGGCCTTGTAGATAGCTTTGATATAGCAGCAATTGGATATACTTTAGTTGGGACAGCTCTTGATTTAACGAGATCTTCTGAAAAAGCACATGATAAATTATTTGATCCAGATTTCGATAATTCGCTTATTGAAAGAACTGAAGAACGAGATTTATTTAATGATGCGGGACCAGATGCTTATCATGAAAGAAAAGGAGAATGGCGTTATCTACTTAGAGGGAGGCTTGCAGCTTCATCAGCGCCTCGTCCAGAAATATTGCCTACGGAAGATGATGATTATTTTTCAGAAGAAGAAGGTCCAGTGTCAGATTCTTCGTCGCATGTATGTTATTATAATGGTTACCCTGCTAGTTCTGAAGCAGAATCATCTAGTTCTTCTGAAGGAGAGGAAAGTGAATACTTTGATGAAGCTCCAAGACAAGAGACAAGTAGAGTGGGGGGGGGGGCACCAAAAGGAAGAAACCCAAAAAGAAGAAACCAATATAGCAGTAGCTCTCCTTATATAGGAAGTCGCGAATTAGCAGATTTGGGAATTTCACCAGGTTCTGCAACTCCAACTACAAATACTAGACATATAGCAGGCCGTTCCTTAAGAAGAAATCCTAGGCCAAGTGATCTATTTACTCCTAATTAATCTTTAAAAAAAAGTAGTTGAATAACACTAAAAAGCAAAAGATTTTTTTCTTTTGCTTTTTGGTATTTAAAAAAAATCAAAAGTATTTAGATATAAATATTATAAAAAAAAACTATAAATATAAAATCTTAAAAAAATCTTTTAAATTTTTTTTCTAAAAATAAATTCAAAGTAATGTTATATATTTTATTTATAACTATATTTAGGAGAATTTTGTGACAGTGGTTGAAAATTTTCAAAAGATCAAAAAAAAAGCTACCGAGTTTTTATTAGAAAAGTATCCGGAAAATTGTATTGTAATACAAATAGGATCGGCGACTTGTGAAAATGCTGCAGGCTCTGATGTTGTATTTAAAGAATTCAAAAAGCATATAAAAGCAGCCGGAAGAAAAGATGTTATTTTAAAGCATGTTGGATGCACGGGTAGATGTTCTCTAGAGCCGATCGTTAGTGTGAAAATTCCTTCTAAAAAGTTAACGGTTTATAAAAATGTTGATTCGAAATTAGTAAATGAAATTTTCATGTCTCATATTAAAGAGGGGAAAGTTTTAGAAGATCATTTGATAGATAAAGAGTGTAAAATTCCAGAAAAATCAAAGTCTCAAAAAAAATTAGAAAAACATCCTATTACACATAAGTTTTTTGAAGTTTACGCAGATATTCCATTTTATTGTATGCAAACAAGAATTGCGCTTAGAAACTCTGGGCTTGTTGATCCACTCAGCGTTTATGAATATATTCAGTATGGCGGATTTAATGCCTTAGCAAATGTTTTAGATAAAAATGACAGAAAACATGTGATAGATGAAGTTACAAAATCAAAGCTAAGAGGTAGAGGTGGAGCTGGATTTTTAACAGGAAAAAAATGGAGTTTTATAACAGATAAAAGTCCAAAACCTAGATATATGATCTGTAATGCAGATGAAGGCGATCCTGGTGCTTTTATGGATAGATCAATGCTAGAGTCAGATCCTTTTTCTGTTATTGAAGGGCTCATTATTGCAGGTTTTGCAATCGATGCTGATAAGGGCTTTTTTTACATAAGAGCGGAATATCCTTTAGCTGTAGAGAGGATTCAAAAGGCAATAGATATCTGTTATCATAATAATTTACTTGGAAAAAATGTTTTAGGATCAGATTTTAGTTATGATTTGGAGATAAGACTAGGAGCGGGAGCTTTTGTATGTGGAGAAGAGACGGCTTTGATTCATTCAATTGAAGGAGAAAGAGGCCAACCTAGAGTCAGACCTCCTTTTCCTGCCGAGTCAGGACTTTGGGGCCAGCCTACTATTATTAATAATGTTGAGACTTTAGCAAATTTAGCTGTAGTACTTTCTATAGGTGGAGATGAGTTTGCAAAAATCGGAACTGAAAAAAGTGGGGGCACAAAAACTTTTGCTGTCTCTGGAAAAGTAACACATACAGGCCTTGTTGAAGTACCTATGGGAACATCTTTAAACGAGATCGTAAACGATATTTGTGGGGGAGTTCCAGATGGAAAAAAACTAAAAGCTGTTCAAACTGGTGGGCCTGCAGGGGGGTGTATTCCAGCTAAATTTATGGATACTAAAGCTGATTATGAAACTTTACATAAAGTTGGATCGATCATGGGAAGCGGCGGTTTAATTGTTTTAGATGAAGATGATTGTATGGTGCAAGTAGCTAGGTTTTTTATGAGCTTTTCTCAAGATGAATCTTGCGGTAAGTGTACTCCTTGTAGAGAAGGAACAGTTAGAATGTTAGAGATCTTAGATAGAATTATTGCTGGCAAAGGTGAAATGGAAGATCTCGATAAATTAAATAGACTTGGAAGGTTAATGCAAAGGGCATCTCTTTGCGGTCTTGGCAGAGCTTGTCCTAATCCGGTTTTGAGCACTTTTAAATATTATGAAGATGAATATGTCTCACATATCAAAGATAAAAAATGTACTGCTAAAGTATGCTCAGCTTTAATTCGTTACGAAGTGGCAGAAGAGAAGTGTGTGGGTTGTACAGCTTGTGCAAAAAACTGCCCGGTTCAATGTATAGCTGGTGAAGTTAAAAAGGTGCATCATATCGATCAAAGTTTATGTATTAAATGTGGTAAATGTTTCGAGGTTTGCCGCTTTGGTGCAATTAAAAGATTATAGGAGAAAAATATGACAGGGTATTCTCATTATGAAATAGATGCTAAAAAATGTGTTGGTTGCGGGCTTTGTGCTCAAAACTGTCCGGTTAGTGTTATTTCAGGAGAGGCTGGCAAAACTCATGTAATAGATCAAGAAGGTTGCATAAAATGTAATGCCTGTTTTGATGTATGTCCATATGAAGCTGTAATAAGATCTTAATTTAGGAAAGAATATGAATCAAAAAAAACAGATAAGTTTAACTATCGATGGAGAAAAAGTAACAGTTGATGAAGGAACTAGCGTTATGCGAGCTGCCGAAAACATGGGAGTTAGAATTCCTCGGCTTTGTTACCATCCACAACTTAGCTTAGAAGGTTCTTGCAGGGTATGTATAGTTCAAATTAAAGGTTATGATTATTTTTTAACTTCATGTTCTCATAAAGTAGAAGAGGGAATGGATGTTTTAACAAATTCTCCAGACATTAGGCAATCAAGAAGAGATATAATCGAACTTATTTTAGATAATCACCCAAAAGACTGTCAGACATGTGAAAGAGATGGAAATTGTGAGCTTCAAAATTTAGCATATTCATTAGGGGTAAGAGAGAGACTTTTTGAAGGTAAAAGAAAAAAACATAAAATTGAAGACTCTTCTAGTGCTGTTGTAAGAGATGCTGAAAAATGTATACTTTGTGCAAGATGTGTAAGGGTTTGTGCTGAGGTTCAAGGCGTCAATAATTTATCTCAACATGGTAGAGGTTTCGATACAGTTGTAATGCCATTTGATGGAAGTAATATGGATGATTCAGTCTGCATTCAATGCGGTCAATGTATAAATGCTTGTCCAACCGCTGCTTTTTTAGAAAAAAGACATACAGACAAGGTCTGGGAAGCTTTAAATGATCCTAGCAAACTAGTTATAGCTCAAACAGCGCCATCTATTAGAGCGGCTATGGGAGAAGGGTTTGGGTATGAACCGGGAACACAGGTTACAGGAAAGATGGTAACAGCTCTGAAAAAACTTGGATTTGATATGGTTTTTGATACCAATTTTGGTGCTGATATGACGATCATTGAAGAATCGAGTGAGTTAATTAGAAGATTAAATGCAAAAGAAAATCTACCACTTCTAACTTCATGTTCTCCTGGTTGGGTAAATTATATGGAAAAATTTTATCCAGAGCTTATTCCTAATGCTTCTACTTGTAGATCTCCTATGCAAATGGTATCAGCTCTCACTAAGACTTATTTTGCAAAAAAAACCGGTAGAGATCCAAAAGATATCTTTATGGTAGCTGTAATGCCATGCGTTGCTAAAAAATTTGAGATAGAAAGGCCGGAGCATATTTTAGATGGAAATCCTCTTACAGATGCAGTTTTAACTACAAGAGAGTTAAATTGGATGATTAAAAGCTATGGTATTCAGTTTAAAAAGCTTCAAGACTCTGAATTTGATAATCCTCTCGGAGAGTCAACAGGTGGTGGTGATATTTTTGGAACAACAGGTGGGGTAATGGAAGCTGCTCTTAGATGTGCATTTGAAACGATCACTAAAAGAAAATTAGATAAAATTGAATTTAAAGATGTAAGAGCCGTTGAAGGCTTAAGAGAAAGCGTTGTTGAAATAGATGGTCTTAAATTAAATGTAGCTGTAGCAAATGGTCTTACAAATGCTAAATCAATATTAGAAAAAATTGTTAATAAAGAAAAACAGTTTCATCTTGTTGAAATTATGGCTTGTCCAGGTGGTTGTATAGGAGGCGGAGGACAGCCCTACCCTCCAAAAGGCTTTGATACTTTAGATAAAAAACTCTTCGCTCTACGTGCTAAAGCCCTATACGATATAGATTCTAAGAAAAAACACAGAGTTGCATCAGAAAATGAATCAATAAAAACTATCTATAAAGAGTTTTTAGGTGAACCGGGCTCAGATTTAGCTCATAAAGTATTACACACCCAGTATCAGGTAAGATTGCCGAGGGGGATATAATGAATAGTAAAATAAGCCCAAGAGAAGAAGTTTTAGCAAATGCTCAGAAAAGATTGGAAAAGGATATTACAGATTATATAGATGAATGCATGAAAAAAGACCATCCTAAATCTTTTTTAATAGCAGTTTTACATAAAGTCCAAGAAAAATATGGATATTTATCAAAAGAAAATCTTCAAGCAGTAGCTTATTTAATGGATATCCCTGCAGCTAAAGTATCTGGAGTAGCCTCTTTTTATCATCTTTTTCATCTAAAACCCAAGGGTAAAATAGTAATTTCTGTATGTTTGGGAACGGCATGTTTTGTTAAAGGTGCTGAAAAAGTAGTTAAAAAATTTAAAGAAGAGCTAGGTATTGATCTTGGTCAAACTACAACGGATAATCAGTTTACTTTGATGAACACTAGATGTTTAGGGATGTGCGCAATGGCGCCTGTTGTTAAAATAGGTGATGATATTCATGCAAAAGTAACATCAGATGTGGTGCCCGCTCTTTTAGAGAAATACTCAAAAGCTATGAAATAAATGCGTTAGAAAATAATTGACATTTGTAACCATTTAG
>JAAKFW010000103.1 GCA_011064905.1 Candidatus Anoxychlamydiales bacterium
GCTACCCAAAATAGAACCGTGTTTCCAAGGGCGTAGCCCATATTATTATATCTATCGTTATTTGGATTTGATAAATATTTATAAGATTGTGCTGGAAGTACTTTTATACCATCATATGCTGATTTAAAAGTTTTTGTAGCATTTTCTATATTAAAAACAGTATTTACAAAATCCCAAATATTTTGAGAAGTTGTATCCATGCGAATAGCTCTAGGGGCAGGGCTAGAGTCCGCTAGAGGAGGGGAGAGTATAGGTGTAGGTGAGCTAGGGGTATCAGCTCTTATTGGCGACTTGTCTTTGTAAAATAATTTAACATATAAAGTTTTTGAAAGATCCATTGTTAAGGTTACAATAAAAGCGAGGAAAACAGTAAAAAAGATTAGAGCGCATTTTGCAATTATTGTTGCCCTTGAGTCTAATTCACGATTGGGTATTAAAAATTTATTCGTATATTCTAAAGTTTTTACAAAATCTTTATTTACAGAATCAGGTGATGATTTTCTAGTAGCTGTCATATTACCTCCAAAATTTGAGATTAGATATTATATTTCAAAAAAAAAAATATCAAGTCTTTTTTATATATAGGTAAAAATATATTTGACGTTGGTCCTAACAACTGATGGAGCTGACATTTATATAATAATTGTTTTTAAACTATATAATAAAAATTATGTTTTATAATAAAATCCTTATTAAAAAAGTATAAAATCTGCTAAACTTCCAAACATAAAAAAACAGCTTTCTTAAAAATATTGTTTTGTAAGATTAAAGCGCTCAAAAGTTTTTTTTAGCTTTAAAGGGGAAGAATGAAAGATAGATCTTTTGAATCAGCAATTGAAGATTATAAATATGGTTTTGTAACTAATATTGAATCTGAAAAAGCTCCAAAAGGGTTAAATGAAGATATAATTAAATTGATCTCTTCTAAAAAAAATGAACCCAAGTGGATGCTTGATTTGAGGTTAAAAGCATATGATCATTTTAAAACTCTAAAAGAGCCTAGTTGGGGATATGTAAATTATCCTAAGATTGATTATCAAGATATTCATTACTATTCAGAGCCGAAGCAAAAAAAGAGTTTAAGTGATTTATCTGAGGTGGATCCAAAACTTTTAGAAACTTATGAGAAACTAGGAATTCCTTTAACTGAGCAAAAAAAACTATCAAACGTTGCTGTTGATGCTGTTTTTGATAGTGTATCTGTTGCTACAACTTTTAAAGATAAACTAAAAAAGATGGGGATAATTTTTTGTCCAATGTCTGAAGCAATTAGAGAGCATTCTGATTTAGTAAAAAAATATCTAGGCTCTGTTGTTCCAAAAGGTGATAACTATTTTGCATGTTTAAATTCAGCAGTATTTACAGAGGGATCCTTTGTGTACGTACCAAAAAATGTAAAATGCCCGATGGAGCTATCAACTTATTTTAGAATAAACGAAGCTAATACCGGGCAATTTGAAAGAACTTTAATAATTGCTGATACGGGATCCTATGTAAGTTATTTGGAAGGATGCACAGCTCCTAAAAGAGATGAGAATCAACTACATGCTGCTGTTGTTGAGCTTGTAGCGCTCGATGATGCAACAATTAAATATTCAACAGTACAAAATTGGTATCCGGGTGATAAAAATGGCGTTGGTGGAATTTATAATTTTGTAACTAAAAGAGGAGCTTGTTTAGGTAAAAACTCTAAAATATCATGGACGCAAGTGGAAACAGGATCTTCTATTACTTGGAAATATCCGAGTTGTATTTTAAGAGGAGATAATTCAATAGGGGAGTTTTACTCTGTTGCAATTTCTAATAATTATCAGCAAGCAGACACTGGTTCTAAAATGATACATTTAGGTAAAAATACTTCTTCTACGATTATTTCTAAGGGGATTTCTCTAGGACATGGAAAAAATACATATAGAGGTTTAGTAAAGATTGCGCCAAATGCAGATAATTCCAGAAATTTTACTCAGTGCGATTCACTTCTTATTGGAGATGAATCAGAAGCTAATACTATTCCAAATATTGAAACGAGAAATTTATCCGCTTTAGTTGAACATGAAGCGACCACATCAAAAATTAGTGATGAGCAGTTATTTTATTGCATGCAAAGAGCAATGAGTCAAGAAAACGCTATTTCAATGATAGTAAATGGTTTTTGTAAAAAAGTTTTAAATGAACTTCCTTTAGAGTTTTCTGTAGAGGCTCAAAAGTTGTTGTCTATAAGTTTAGAAGGAAGTGTTGGATAATTTTTTAAAGGTTAAAAAATGAATTTATTAGAAATTAAAGATTTAAAAGTTTCTGTGAAAGATAAAGTTATTTTAGATGGTTTTAATTTAGAGATTAAACCGGGAAAAGTTCATGTTATAATGGGACCGAATGGCTCTGGAAAAAGCACTTTATCTAATATTATATGTGGTAAAAGTGGATATGTTATTGAAAATGGAGATATAAATTATGAAAGTAATAATCTATTGGATTTATCGATAGATGAAAGAGCCGCTAAAGGCATTTTTTTAGCTTTTCAGCATCCTATTGAAATCCCTGGGGTAAATAGTTTAAATTTCATCAAAGAATCGATAAATTCCATTAGAAAAAACAAAAATGAAAAACCATTTGATACTTTAGAATTTTTAAACCTTATAAAAGAGAAACAAAAAAGCTTAGAGATTAAAGATAGCTTTCTAAAAAGAGATGTTAATGTTGGGTTTTCAGGAGGGGAGAAGAAAAGATTTGATATACTTCATATGCTTATGTTAGATCCAAAACTAGTAATATTAGATGAGATAGATTCTGGATTAGATATCGATGCTCTAAAACTTGTCTCAGAGGTAGTAAATAAATTTAAAGACTCAAACAAAGCTTTTTTAATCATCACACATTATCAAAGATTACTCGATTACATAAAACCCGATTTTATACATATCATGCAAAATGGAAAGATTGTGGCCTCTGGTGACAAAAGTTTTGCTCATTTGTTAGAAAAAGAGGGCTACAGCGCTTTTGGGAAATAATTTTATGAGTGAAAAATTAGAAAATTTAATCTCTTTTGTTAAAAACAAAAAATCTTGGCAATATTTTTTAAATAAAAATTTTCCATCTAACAAAGTAGAAGAGTATAAATATTTAGATCTTAGATTTTTATCAAACTTTGATCTAAAGCCGATAGAAGATAATCTAAATACAAGTCAATTAGATATAAATTTATTAAAAAGATTGGTTTTTGATGAAAAAGAGTTTTATAATTTTGTTTTTATAAATGGAAAATTTTTAGAAAATCTTTCAAACCTTCCCAAAACTCTTAAAATTAATAAGCTTCAAAATAGATCTTCTGAAAATGAAAAAATAGCTTTAAAAAATTTAAATCTAGCTTTTAGTGAAAAAATTTTAGAATTTAATTTCACTGAAAGTTTAAAAAAACCTATAGCTTTTGTACATATAAATGCAAGGTTAGATGAAAAAGTAAATGAAAAATCTATTTATTCAAATTATAGAGTCTCTCTTTTTAAAGATGTGAAAATTTCTATGATAGATAAGTTTGTGAATTATGAGAAAAATGATTTTTTCAATAACAATATAATTGATATTTTTTTAGATGAAAATGCTTATCTGGATCATAATATATTGCAAGAGTCTGAAGATAATTTGCAGTTTAATCATTATAAAGTAGATTTAGAGACTAAAGCTATTTATAGAGGTTTTTTATTAAATCAAAAAAGTAAAATTTCAAGGTTTGACTTTGAAATAAACCTAAATAAAATCGATTCTGATGCTCAAATAAATGGTATATATCTAGGTGAAAAAGATCAGATTTTGGATCACTATATCAAAACAAATCACAGCTTTAAAAACACTCTAAGCTCTCATTATTTAAAAGGAATTTTAAAAGATCGATCAAAAGGGATTTTTTATGCATCTACAATTGCTAAAAAAGGTGTCAAAAAAATTGTAGCAAAGCAGCTAAATAAAAATATCTTACTAGATAATGAATCTTCTTGCTTTTCAAGGCCGGAGCTTTGGATAAAAGCAGATGATGTGAAATGCTCACATGGATCTACAACTGGACAGTTAGATTTAGATGCGATATTTTATCTTCAAACAAGAGGGTTTAGTTTTGATGCGGCAAAAGAGGTTTTATTAAAGGCTTTTACAGATGAGATTTTTGAGATGATAATAGATGAAAATATAAAAAAAATAATTAAAGAAAAAATATAAAAAAAATGAAAAATATTAAAAAAGATTTTCCAATATTTAAATATAACCCTAATTTAGTATTCTTGGATTCTGCAGCTAGTGCACAAAAACCCCAGGTCGTTATAGATTCTGAAATGGAATTTCAGAGTAAATACTACGCTAATATCCATAGAGGGATTTATGACTTAAGTGCTAAATCAACATCTCTATATGATGAAGCTAGAAACTCTGTAAAAGAATTTATAAATGCAGAATATTTTGAAGAGATAATTTTTACAAAAAATGCAACCGAGAGCATTAACTTAGTTGCTACAACTCTAGCAAAAGACTATTTTCAAGACTCTGATGAGATTATTATAACTAATCTAGAGCATCATGCAAATATTGTTCCATGGCAGTTAATTCAAAAATTTAAAAAGATTAAGATAAAAGTTATTCCAATCGATGATGATGGTAATATCGATATGGATGCATATAAAGCTTTATTTACAGATAAAACAAAACTAGTATCTATTACTCATGTATCAAATGTTTTGGGTAATATTTTGCCTGTAAAAGAGATTATATCTTTTGCAAAGAAAAAAAATGTTTTAACTCTCGTAGATGGCTGCCAAGCTGTTAATAGTTTTAAAGTAGATGTTCAGGATTTAAATACTGATTTTTATGTCTTTTCCGCTCATAAACTATATGGCCCGACTGGCATTGGTGTTTTATATGGAAAAAAAGAGATTTTAGAGAAGATTCCTCCTTATCAAGGAGGAGGAGACATGATATCAAGTGTTAAATTTTCTAAAACAGAATATAACACTCTTCCATATAAGTTTGAAGCGGGGACGCCTCCTTTTGTTCAGGCATATGGTCTTAAAAAAGCAATAGAGTATCTAAAAGATATCGGCATGGAAAATATATATAAACACAGCCAGGATCTTTTGAATTATGCAAAAAAAAGATTGTTAGAAGAATTTCAAGACGATATCAAAATTTTTGGGGATGTTAAAAATAAAGTTGGAATTATATCTTTTATTTTAAAAGATAAAAAATCTAATATAGATATAATACACCCACATGATATAGCAACCCTATTAGATGAAGCAAATATTGCAATTAGAACAGGTCATCACTGCGCTGAACCACTAATGAGAAGACTAAAAATACCTGCAACTTGTAGAATGTCGTTTGGAATATATAATGATTTTGAAGACATTGATAAATTTGTAAATAAATTAAAAAGTATACAAAAATTTTTTAGAAGATGACAGATATAAAAGAGTTATACCAAGAGATCATTTTAGAGCATAGTAGATGCCCTAGAAACTTTAAAGAGATGGATAGGCCAACAAATTGCGCGAATGGTCACAATGCTATGTGTGGCGACACTCTAAGAGTGTGCTTAAAATTAGATGATAAAGAAATTATAAAAGACATATCTTTTAAAGGTGTTGGCTGCGCCATTTGTATAGCATCAGCATCACTTATGACAGAAGCTGTTTTAGGTAAAACTCTAAAAGAAGCAAAAAAAATATTTGATCATTTTCATTCTATGGTTACTTCTGATTGTAACTTTGAATGCTTAAATCTATCTGAGCAAAAATTAAAAGCTCTATCAGGCGTAAAAAAATATCCTATGAGAGTTAAATGTGCAACACTCGCTTGGCATACTCTTATTCTAGCTTT
>JAAKFW010000104.1 GCA_011064905.1 Candidatus Anoxychlamydiales bacterium
CTAGATAAAAAAAAAGAACCTAAAAAGGGATCTTCTAAATTAAAAGATTAGTTTTATCTCTTCTTTTTCTTCTGTTTTTTCAATTTCTTCATTAACTTTACCTAAGCCTAGCGGCATTCCCAGCCAGTAACCTAATTTAAATCACACTCCTTACCATTCCATTTACAACATCAAAAGTTTTTTTGATGTGCCTGACGGGGAGACCTTAAGTTTGGAGCATGCCTAGAGAAGCTGGCACAGCTTCTAAAGATGGCAAAACTCCTTCTTTTTATTAGTTTTCCAGCATTAAGAACTCTCATATTATAACACTTAATAAGAAATTTAATAATAATTGATTTTCAGAATACTTTAAAACATAAAAAGCCGTCCTGAAGACGGCTTTTCTTAATTTTTATCCCCGTTAATTTAATAGATATTAACTTACTATTTGACCAACAGTCGTTCTTCTATCTAAATAACTTTGTTTGTATTCTTTAACTTCGTCGATCTGTACAACCCAAGCAGCTCCCTTGCGATAAGCTTTAAGATGACCTACTCTAGTTGCATAATAGATTTTTTGAGCAGGAACGTTTAGCATTTTTGCTACTTGATTGATTGAATAATAACCTTTAGCATTATCAAAAAGAAGTTCACCATCAAACATTGATTTTTTTCTAGAGTACTTATTTTTTTTATATTCTTCTAGATCATCTAAATCAATAGTCCAACGAGTGGCATCTTTAGTTGCTCTTAGTTTTCTTTGCTTAATGGCAACGTAAATAGCTTGTCTAGTTACATTGTTTAGTTTTGCAGCTTCCGTAATAGAAACAACCCTTTTACCATCGTTTGGCTCTGGAGCTAAACTACCCACTGGGTTTTGATCTCCCCAATTTGTATCGCCTGTCATTGTTCTCCTCCTTGTTTTTATCTTTAAAATTTATTTAAACAAACTTTATATAATTAGCTTTAATTGTTTGTAACTATAATCTTGCTCTTTTAAGTATATATTATTACAAAACAACGGATTGAAATCAACTATTTTTAACAAATACTTAAATTAAGCTAACAACATCTTAATAAATACTGAATAACAAATAATCTCAGAAATATACAAGATTATTATTATTAACGTGTTATGGGACATTTTTTTGTTGGAACCAAAGTATGAATTGTTATATATTGGGGAGATAAAAAATATAGGAAAAAACCATGTTAAAAAAGCTCTTTTCAAAGCTTATCTTACTTGTAATCATAAGCTTAACCATAGCTGCCAAACAGCCAAACCTAACTGTTAAAGATATCAAGATAAAAACTGAAGAAATTTTAAAATCCCATGCGAATTTCAAAAAAATCGAATCTGTCTTAGCCGAAAGAATATTAAAAAATTTCATTGATGAGCTCGATCCTAATAAAACTTATTTTATTGAATCTGACATCGAAAAATGGCTATATCCCTCAGATGAGATCATAAATGCTGTGATAGATGGCTTTAAAAACTCTAATTTTGCAGTTTTCAGTGAAATCCATAAAGTTATGATAGATGCAATTGGTAGACGAAATAAACTAGAAGCAGAGTTAAGTATAAGCAATCTCCCAAAAGGCGTTAAGCCTGAAGAATTTAAGGACATGAAATGGACCAACTCAAAAAGAGAGCTTTCAACTAGACTCTTAAGGATTAAGGCTTTGCAGTTAGATAGTGCTGAAAAAGTATCAGAAGAATGTAAAGAGACTATATCACAAGTTTTAGAGAAGAAAAAAATAAATAAAGAAAAAGAAATAACAACTAAAAATTCAGAAGAAAAAAAAGCTTATATTTTAAGCTCTCTTTTAAAGTCTTTTTGTCATTCGTTAGATTCTCACACTGATTATTTTACTCCTTTTGAAGCAAATCAATTTATGATGCAAGTACAGCAAAAACTATCTGGAATTGGAGCTCAGCTAAGAGATAATTTGAACGGTTTTATGATAATGCATGTTATAGATGGATCTCCTGCAAAGCACGCTAATTTAAAAACAGGCGATAGAATCATAGCAGTAAACTCTCAGCCGGTAATTGGACTAGACATTACAGAAGCTGTAGAGATGATAAGAGGAGAGATGGGCTCAAAAGTCAATTTAACGATTATGCGTAAACTCGATGAGGACAAAGATGAACATAAATTTGATATAGAGATAACTAGATCAGAAGTTGTTTTAGAAGAGACTAGATTAGAAAAGCACTTTGAGCCTTTTGGAGATGGGGTTATTTTAAATTTAAAACTGTTTTCTTTCTATCAAGACTCTAAAAGCTCATCTTCTCAAGATCTAAAAAATGCTATTGATAATTACGCTAAAAAACATAAAATCAAAGCTATTATATTGGATTTAAGATCTAATACAGGCGGCCTGCTTCCTCAAGCTGTAGAAGTTGCATCTTTATTTATTTCAAAAGGAATAGTCGTATCGATTAAAGACTCATCTGATAATCTACAACACTTAAGAAATACTGAAGGGAAAACCACCTTTGATGGACCTTTGGTTGTATTAGTAAATAAAGCAAGCGCATCAGCATCTGAGATTGTAGCTGGCACACTTCAAGATTATGGAAGAGCTATTGTTGTTGGAGAAGAGACTTTTGGGAAAGGATCTTTTCAGACATTTTCATTAGATAACTCAAAAAACGCTAAGATAAATCCATCTGGAGAAGTTAAAGTAACTCGTGGGAGATACTACACTGTATCCGGTAAGTCTCCACAGCTAGTTGGTGTTCAAGCAGATGTTGAAGTTCCAGGCATTTTATCCGAGCTAGATATTGGTGAGAAATTCTCAAAATACCCTTTAGAAAACGATGAAATAAGCCCTAATTTTGATGATGACTTAGCAGATATACCCTTAATTCATAGAAAAAGATTATCACTTTTATATAAACATAATCTGCAACAAAAAATGACTACCTATACTCAATATCTAGATATCTTGACAACGAACTCAAAAAACAGGATTGAAAACAATCAAAACTACCAAAGTTTTTTAACTGATATTAAACTCAAAAATTTTGAAACTAAATCAGTTGAACTCTTTAATCAAAGCGATATCCAACTATCAGAAACGATGAGTATTGCAAAAGATTTAGCATATCTTAGTGAAATAAACGATAAA
Source organism: Candidatus Anoxychlamydiales bacterium (assembly GCA_011064905.1). Classification (GTDB taxonomy): domain Bacteria; phylum Chlamydiota; class Chlamydiia; order Chlamydiales; family SM23-39; genus JAAKFX01. The sequence goes on from JAAKFW010000104.1 coordinate 3,118, forward strand.
GGGTTTGATTAAAATAAAAAATCTGATCAAAATACATCTAATAAAATCAAGTTTTTTAAAATTATTAATAGGTTAAATATATGAAAGAAGTAAGAACAAGAATAGCTCCCTCCCCTACTGGAGATCCCCATGTTGGAACTATATATATAGCACTATTTAATTTAGCTTATGCAAAAAAATTTGGTGGCACATTTATCTTAAGAATAGAAGATACCGATCAAACAAGAAGCCATCCGACTTTTGAAAAAAATATTTTTGACGCTTTAAAGTGGACAAATACTTCTTGGTCAGAAGGACCGGATATAGGCGGCCAATATGGCCCTTATAGACAATCAGAGAGGCTCTCTATTTATAAAAAGCATATAGATGAACTAGTTGAAAAAGGCAAAGCTTATAGATGTTTTGCAACAAAAGAAGAGCTAAATGAGATGCGCCAAGTTGCAAAAAAAACGGGCACTCCATCTGGCTACGATAGACGCTATAGAAATTTATCAGAAGCTGAGATAAAAAAAAGATTAGATGAAAAACAAAGCTATGTAGTTAGACTAAAAGTTCCCCTCACAGGAGAGTGCATATTTGAAGATGCGATTAAAGGGAGAGTAGTAACACCTCTTGCAGATATTGACGATCAAATTTTATTAAAATCGGATGGGTTCCCTACATATCACTTCGCAAATGTCGTTGATGATCATTTAATGAAAATCACTCATGTGATTCGTGGAGATGAATGGGTAAGTTCTACTCCCAAGCACATCCTTTTATACGAAGCCTTTGGATGGGAAAAACCAACTTTTATGCATATGCCGCTTTTACTTGGAAAAGACGGAAGAAAATTATCTAAAAGAAAAAATCCAACATCTACATTTTTCTTTAAAGAGACTGGATATCTACCAGAAGCTTTAGTTAATTTCTTAACTCTTATGGGATATTCTACAACTGATGAAAAAGAGATCTATTCATTTGAAGAGTTTGTGAAGGATTTTGATCCTAATAGAATTGGCAAGTCTGGAGCTTTTTTTGATATTCAAAAATTAGATTGGTTAAACCAACAATACATAATAAATACACTTAGTGAAAAAGATCTTTTAAACAAATTAAAAGCTTGGCAGTTCAATGATGAATTTTTCCAAAAAATTCTTCCTCTTTGTCATACTAGAATGAAAACTCTAACAGAATTTATTGAACTTGTAGATTTCATGTTTATAAATCATCTAAATTATACAGACGAGCTTTTTACTCCTAAGCAAACAACAAAAGAAGAAGCGATTTTAATCTTATATACTTTTATGATGCTTTTAGAAAAACAAGATCTTTTAAAATCTGAAAATATTGAAAAAGCATCTCATGAACTTTCTGATCTTTTTAAAATAAATCACAAAAAAATTGTGATGCCACTTTTATTTGCAGCTATTCAAGGCAAGAAATTTGGCCCTCCCCTATTTAAATCAGTTGAGATCTTAAAAAAAGATAGAGTAAGAGCAAGACTTCTAACAGCAATAGAATTTTTAGGATCTATTTCGAATAAAAAGATCTCTGAGTTAAAGAAAGAGCTTCAAAAAAACGATCTATCAGGTTTTATAAAGCAAAAAAATTAATTCTTGGCTTCATCTGTAGTATCTTCAGTATCTTTCACCTGAGATATGATATAATTTTTTTGAACTCCATTTTCTAAATTGCAACTATTGAAGAAAAATAGTAATAATAAAAGAAAAAGATACCGCATGAAAAAAACTCCTTCGTATTATTTTTATAAAAATAAAGATATAGTTTTTTTTTAAGAAAGGAAAGAAAAAAAATGACTTATTCTCATAAAGAACCATATATTTCTAGAATTAAGCATAGAGAGCTTCTAAATAAGGAGGGCTCTAGCAAAAAAACGTACCATTTAATTTTAGATATAAATGATTCTAATATCAGCTATGAATGTGGTGATAGCGTAGCTATCTTAGCTGAAAACGACCCTAGAATAGTCGATCTTACTATCAATTACATGAAAGCTGATCCAGCGCAAGAAATTATCAATCCAAGAACTAATGAAAAAATAACACTTCTAGATTTTCTAACAAAAAAAGCAAATATTTCTAAAGCAAATTTTAATTTTATAAAACTTTTTGATAAAAAGCTAAAAACAGAAGCGATAAAAACATTAATTACAACTCACCACATCTGGGATATTTTAAAATTATTTCCTAAACACAAAGTAACCGCTCAAGATATGTGTGTAAATATGATGCCACTACTTCCTCGTCTGTATTCTATTACATCATCTTTAAAAATGTATCCCAATGACATGCATCTTTTAATAACACATGTATCATATGAACTAGGAGGAATAAAAAGAAATGGAGTTGCAACAGAATACATCTGCAATTTATCTCAAACTCTAAAAACTAAAATTCCTATGTATATTCAGCCATCTCATGGCTTTAAACTTACAAAAGATTTGGATAAACCTATCATTATGATTGCATCTGGTTGCGGCCTTGCTCCTTTTAGAGCTTTTTTAGAAGAAAGGTTCATAACACAAGCTAAAGGAAATAACTGGCTGTTTTTTGGAGAAAGAAGCTCTAAAACAGATTTTTATTTCGAAGATTTTTTTAAAGATTTAGAAGAGAGAAATTCACTTAGATTAACAACAGCTTTTTCAAGAGATCAAGAAGATAAAATCTACGTTCAAGATAGACTCTTAGAAAACGCATCTGATGTTTGGCAATGGATACA
>JAAKFW010000105.1 GCA_011064905.1 Candidatus Anoxychlamydiales bacterium
ACTATGAGATTTTAGAGACTTATGAAGCTGGAATAGCTCTACTCGGCTCTGAAATCAAATCTCTAAGAGATCATTCAGGTTCACTTCAAGATTCTTATGTAGATATAAAATCTGATGAGCTTTGGCTAGTAAACTGTTATATTGCTCCTTATAAATTTGCTACAACTATCGCTCATAAAGATAGAAGAAGAAGAAAACTTTTGATGCACAAAAAAGAGATTTTAAAAATACAAAGACAGACTCGGGAAAAGGGAGTCGCCTTGATTCCTATTTCTATATATTTAAAAAAATCTAGAGCCAAAGTAAAAATAGCAGTTGCTAGAGGTAAAAAAGCTTACGATAAAAGAGCAAAACTCAAAGAAAAGGCTCAAAAAAAAGAAATTCGAAACATTGAATAATAACGGCTGACAATCCATCTTCTTTCCAAAAAAAAAAGATCTTCTTGCCAAAAAAAAATAATCCCTCTAAAATTTATTTTTAAAAAAAAAAGGATAAAAATATATGAGCACTTTATCAGATATTAGCTCAACCGATAGTCGCGTATTCGCTTCTTCTTCCATCTCTATTGCGAGCGTTGAAAGAGCAAAAACATCAGCTAATTTAGTAGATCAAAAATTTAAACTATTCAATTTAACTACAGCTAAAAATTTAGCTATCAAAGTAGTTAAAATAGCAGCGATTATATTAGCTACTTCTGCCGTTTTGCATATACTTTCTATAGGGATGATACAAGCCTCTACCCTTTTATCCACTAAATCAACTACATATCCCCTTTCAAAGCTCTCAAGCTTTTTGATGCACGGAGGATTGAAAATACAAAAACTTGCAGAAGTTTTATTTTTAAGTGTTTCTGTGCCGACTTATATGATTTTTTATAAGATACCGAAATATCTAATACAGAAAATCCCTGCTTTAATTAGAACTCTTAATACCTACATATTAAAATTTATAGATTTTTCAATGAAACATGTCATCAAACCTCTGATAAAGCAATTGACTAAAGTTATTGATTTTTTAAAACTTCATATAATGTCTCTAATCAAAAAAATATTTAAAGTTATCAATTTTATAGGAGAGAAAATTATTAAACCTATACTAACCTGGACTTGGAAAATAATCTCAAAAGTAGCATCTACTATATATAATAAAGTGATCTATCCTCTGCTTGAGCTCACAAGAAATGCTTTTGTTTGGATTGGCAATAACATTATTAAACCATTTGCAAGGTGGAGCTATAGAGTAATTTCAACGGCTTTATCTAATCTATATGATAAAGTGATCTATCCTCTACTTGAGCTCACAAGAAATGCTTTTGTTTGGATTGGCAAAAACATCATTGAACCCTCTGCAAGATGGATCTTTAAAACAGCATCAACTATTTTATCTAATCTATACAATAAAGTGATTTACCCTCTTTTAAAACTTACAAAAGATTGTTTTGTTTGGCTTGGTAATAACATAATTAAACCACTTGCAAAATGGAGCTTTAAAGTAACTTCTAAAGCATGCTCAAGTATTTATAGAAATCTTATCCACCCAATAGCACATAAATGTTTTTTAGTCCTGAATTATATAGCTCAAAAAACAGCTAAATTCACAACCTTTTTATACAAAAAAACAATTGAACCTTTAGCTACGATAACTATTAATACCATAGGGAAAATCATTGAGAAAATTGTAGAAGCTACAAATAGAATAATAACCATTGCAACAATAACAATTTAGAAACACTGTTTTTATTGCCTAATTTTTAAGGTGTTTTTTTTGATCTATTTTTTTTTAGATTCTTCTTGACATAACTCAAAAAAATGACGTATCTTTCTATATTAATATAAATGAATACAAGAAGGAAATTATCCATGAAAGTTGTAATATCAAAAAATGAACTTACTCAACTAATTGGGAAAATTCAAAATATCGTAGCTAACAAACCTGCTATTCCCGTTCTGTCCAATGTTTTAGTAGAAGCTAGAAACGGTCAACTATATTTAAAAGCAACTGATCTAACAACTAGTATGGTATGTTTTTCTGAAGCTAAAGTAGTAGAAGAAGGCGCTATTGCTCTACCGGCAAAGAAATTTTTTCATCTGATAAAAGAACTTACTTCTCCGCAGATTAAAATAACTTGTCCAAGCTCTGATGTAGCAGAGATCACTTCTGTATCTTCTCATTTCAAAATAAACGGCATGATAAAATCAGAATTTCCATCTCTTCCAGATATTACTAAAGCTACTCAGATTCCTATTTCTTCAACTACCCTAAAAGAGATGTTATATAGAACATATTTTTCAGCAGCAAGAGAAGATTCTAGATTTGTATTAAATGGAATCTACATGAAAGTAGATAAAAAGATAGCATCTTTTATTTCTACAGATGGAAAAAGGCTCTCTAAAATGTTTACAAATATAGATATTGATCCATCCTTTCAAGGATCTTATATATTACCTTTAAAAGCTGTAGAAGAGATGGTTAAATTACTCTCTGATGATGAGCAATTAGTAAATCTATCTTTAATGCATGATAAAGTATTTTTAGAAAGCTCAAATCTGACTTTAATAACAAAACTTCTCTCTGGAGAATATCCTGATGTTGAAAAAGTAATACCCACAAATGCAACTACTACAATGACCCTTCACAGAGAAGAATTAATTACACTCCTTAGACAGGTATCTCTATTTACTCCAGATAGCTCTGGATCTATTCGATTCATCTTTGATCAAGGACAACTACAGCTTACAGCTATGAGCTCAGATATTGGAGAGGGTACAGTTTCAATGCCAGTTGATTATTCAAAAGAAAAACTAGAAGTTGCATTCAATCCATTTTATTTTATGGATATTTTGAGACACTCCAAAGATGAAACTATCAAGTTTTCTATTCAAGATGCTTATAACCCAGGAATGATAACAGATTCTACATCTGCTACTTTTGTTATCATGCCAATGAGATTAAACGATCTTAAAACTGATAGCGAAGCTGATGTTTCTCAAAACCCTCAGTTTGCGTAATTTTAGAAATTACTCTAATTTTACAATTAATTTCTCAGATAGCCTCAACGTTATATGCGGACAAAACGCTATTGGCAAAACTAATTTATTAGAAGCTATTAATCTAATTTCTACAGGTAAATCCTTTAGAACTCTAAATTTAAAAGAGCTTATAAAACATCAGACAACCTTTTTTTTTATAGAAGCTGAAATAATTACAAAAAACCTCTCTCAAATCATTAAAATATACTATGACGGAAAACAAAAAAAAATAACTCACAATGCAAATTCTTATCCATCTTTTACTTCTCTTTTAGGAATTTTGCCATCAACACTCCTCTCCCCTGACGATCTAAACTTAATTAAAGACAAACCAACTTCTAGACGTAAATTTTTAAATCTATATCTAGCTCAAGAAGATCCTTTATATGTTCATCACTATCTTCGATTTACAAAAGCTTTAAAACACAGAAACCATCTTTTAAAAAGTAAAAAATCTCATCTATTAAAACCATTTAATATTGAGCTCGCAAAATCAGCAGCTTATCTAACAATGAAACGCAACTCTTTTTTAAAAGCCCTTCAAAAACCATTAAAAGAAACTCTAAAAAATTTATCGGATGTTCTTGAAAAACCTAAAATTCATTATCTATCATCTATTCAAGATGAAAAAGACTTAGAAAAAACAAATCTCTCATATTTAAAGATTCTAGAGCAAAATCAAAAAAAGGATCTAGCTTTCAAAACAACTCTAATTGGCCCACACAGAGATGATTTTTCTATTAATTTTTCAGGAAAATCAGCTAAAAGCTTTGCAAGTGAAGGTCAAAAAAAAATGCTATTATATGCTATTCGTTTTGCCGAATGGGAACTTTTACATTCTAAATATGAAGAGAAGCCTCTTTTTTTAATAGATGATTTTGATGCTCACTTAGATGAAAAACATAAAAGAAATCTTAAGCAAGCATTTAAAAAATTATCTCAGGTTTTTATCACTATGCCAAAGAATAGTGAGAATTTTGAAAATGCTCATTTTATTAATTTAGAAGATCAAAGTTTATAAAAAATGAGCTTTTCTTGGCCCAAAACTAGACCATAAAGTTTATGGTCCAATTTGAGACCATGTTTTTTATGGTCCAAATTGAGGCCAAAGAAAATTTCTTTATTCTTGATTTAGAGTTATTTAAGATAAATATGTATTTTGCGTCGAGTTCGATTATTGCAAAAACTTCAAATATTCCTTTCCAATATCGAAATCCATCTCTTTTTTAGCAAACAAACCTAAAAACTTATTTGCTAAAACTTTACCTAGTTGAACGCCTTCTTGATCAAATGAGTTGATATCCCAAATAAATCCCTGAAAAGCTACTTTATTCTCAAAATATGAGAGCAGAGATCCTAGAGTGAATGGATCTAACTCATTTGCTAATAAAATATGATTTGGCCTATTTCCTGAAAAGTTTTTGTTAGGATTTTTGTTTTTTTCGCCTTTAGCTAAAGCAATACTTTGAGCAAACATATTAGATAAGAGTTTTTCTTGAGAGAGAGTTTCTTTAACTTTTAGATCCTTTTGATATTGCGATTTTTTAAATCCTATAAATTCTAAAGAAATTATATCAGTTCCTTGATGTAAGAGCTGAAAAAATGAGTGCTGAGCATTTGTTCCGATATCTCCAAAAATTATAGGGCCAGATTTATATGTGAGCTTTTCACAATTTTTATCGATAGATTTACCATTAGATTCCATATCTAGTTGCTGAAGATGCAAAGGGAAATATAAAAGAGCTTGAGAATAGGGAATAATAGCCTCTGTTGAATAGCCTAAAAAGTTTCTATTCCAAATCCCTAAAAGAGCTGAAAACAGAGGTAAATTATTTTGATCATCTTTTAGAGCTACTTTATCCATATAAGATGCGCCCTTTAGAAAATCTTTAAAAGTATCTATTCCAAAGCAAAATCCAAGTAAAACTCCACCCACCATAGAAGTCGCTGAATATCTCCCCCCAACGTAGTCCCAAATATAAAATGACTCTAGGTATTTAGAGGGATCATCCATAGGGGATCCTTTCCCCGTAACAGAAGCCATATGATCTTTAGGATTTAACCCTTTTTTATGCAAAAAATCTTTGACTATCTCTTCGTTAGTTAAAGTTTCTAAAGTAGTCCCTGATTTTGAAACTGACACAAAAAGTGTTTTAGAAAGATCAATACTATCTAAGATTTGAAAACTATCATCCGGATCAACATTCGAGATAAAATAAAAATTTCTGTTTTTTAAAGAGTATTTTTTTAAAGCTTGAGCTAAAGCTTTAGGTCCTAGAAAAGATCCTCCTATTCCAATTTGAACAATATTTTCAAATTTATTATCTAAGTTGATTTTCTCTAAAAATTTTTCTAATTTCTCTAGTTCTTTATATGCTAAAGAGCTTGCCTCTTTTGCTTCTTTCGACTCATTTCTATTTCCAAAAAAATCTCTCATAGCAGTATGCAGAACACTTCTATTCTCTGATTCACATCCCTTTAGAGAGTTTAGAATTTTACCATCTTGCATATCTTTCATTTTTGAGATAGCAAAAGCATCTTTTGCTAGTTCAAAAAGAGAATCAATTACATCTTTAGTAACCCTCTCTGTCGCATATAAAAGTCTCATATCAAGATTTGTCGTTTGCATTTCTTTGATTCTATCGAGAGTAAATATATCTTTATCCGTTAAATCAATTGGATCTTTTGCTAGTTTTTTTAACTTTTCATAGCTCTTTAGTTTTGTGAACATTCCTTAACCTCTTTTTATAAAAAATGACACATCTAGTTTCTTT
>JAAKFW010000106.1 GCA_011064905.1 Candidatus Anoxychlamydiales bacterium
TTGAGAGTTTTGTAATTCTTGAAGCACTTGTCCTAAAGGAGTTTTTGCTTCAAAGAGTCTATTTTTAAACGTATCTCTAAGAAAGGTCTCTTCTCTTACTCGGCTCATAAGCCTTGAATCTTGCTCTTTTAACAATCTATTTACTAGATTCTCTATATTAGAAGTATCCATATATTTGTATTTTTTATGAACTCTATCAAAATAGTTTGTGAAATCTTTGGCAGGATCAAGAGAATTCCTCTCTCCATTAAATTTTGATCCAAAGATCGATCCTTTGGGAGATGTATCAATAAATGCTTGAGCCGATTGTTGAGCTAAAACTTGTCCAGGCGCTTGATGTATAATAGCCATAATAAATTCCTTATGTTTGCATTATATTTTAAAAAAAGTGTTTACATCATTATATGTTATCAAGAAAAAGTAAACATTTATTTTGAATTTTAGCACTCAATCTACGACCGAAAAGTCAATTGTTTAAAAATAAATTGATAAAAAAAACAAGATCTTTTTAAATCTCACCAATTAGAATTTTTTCTCTAATATCTTTCATATACCGGGCCATAAAATGAAGATTATGAATACTCGCTAAACTAAGAGCTGTGAGCTCCTTTGCTTTAAATAGATGATGCAAATATGAAAGAGTAAAATTTTTACAGGTATAACATGAGCAATTTTTATCTATTGGATTAAAATTTTGCTCATTTTCTTTTTTTGTAAGCTTTATCCCTTTTTTATTGGTTAAAACAAATCCATGCCGAGCAGCTTTTGTTGGATAAGAACTATCAAAAGTATCTATGCCCAATGGAATACACTCTTCTAGAGATGAAATATCTCCAATACCGAGAAGATGATTTGGTTTATCAATAGGTAGATGCTTCATAGTAAATGTTAGCATTTCAATCATCTCTTTTTTATTTTTTCCAACAGAGCCCCCTATTGCAAAACCATCAAAATCAAGACTTGATAAATATTTAGAGCTTTCTTCTCTTAAATCTTTATTTATACCACCGTGAATAACAGCATACATAGCTTGATTTTGTCTGTTTTTTAAATGGCAATCTAAAGATCTTTTTTCCCATCTATGGGTCCTGTCTAGAGACTTTTTTAAAGCTTTTAAATCCATGTGATAGGGAGGGAGTTCATCTAAGGGTATGATTATATCAGATGCTATATCTTTTTGAGCTTGAATTGAGCTCTCTGGAGTTAAAAGAATCTTTGTTCCATCTCTATAAGATCTAAAAGTAGCTCCTTCTTCTGTTATTTTTAAAAGAGTGCAGTTTGTTTTTTTTGCGCCTTTGCTCTTTAGCTCAGATGCAACAGAACCGAATGCTAGAGAAAACACCTGAAAACCACCAGAGTCAGTTATAATTGGCATATCTCTATTTATAAATTTGTGTATCCCTCCGGCCTTTTTAATAAGTTTTGAGCCCGGTTGCAAGATTAGATGATAAGTATTACAAAACATTAGATCTAGCCCAATAGATTCTATCATTTTATTATCTAGAGCTTTTATAGTGCCATTTGTACCAACAGCTACGAAACTTGGAGTGTTAATAATCCCGTGGGGAGTATAGATTTTTCCAACTCTTGCTTTTGATTTTTTAGAGCTGTAGATAACTTCAAATTTAAATTCATTCATATATTTTTTCGTTTTCGTTTTCGTTTTCGTTTTTGTTTTCGTTTTTCATAAAATATTTAGAGAGTTTCATAAAAGATGCACTAAAAATAATTACTAAGCTTTTTATAATAAAACTAAATAAAATTATATCAAAAATATGATCTACTATACCCCACAGGGCTAAAAAGCTAAACAATAGAGTATCTATAGACTGAACTACTATCGAAGATATCCCCATACGAAGAGGAAGATATTTAGCTTTAAATATTTTTTTTAAAAATGAAAAAAAATAGATATCTAATCTTTGGGTTAGAAAAAATGCTACCATAGAAGAAATAATAATCCTAGGAGACGATGATAATATATTTTGAAAAGACGCATGGGTAGTATCTAAATGACTTGGAATATACAAAAGATGTATCTTTGACATCACTAAAAAAAATAGCATAGAAAAAAAAGTAATTTTTATAGTTTTTATAGCAATTTCTTTTCCAAAGTATTCTTGGAGTAGATTTTGAGAGAAAATTGCTCCTATAATAAATACATCTGTAGCAGTAACCGTTTTAGTAAATAGATCTATTTGTTTGATAACAAACAAATTAGCAATCAAAGCCAGTATCGCTGCAAAAACAAGTAGATAATTTTTCCCAAGCCTGAGTGCTACAAATAAAAATAAAATTACTAATAAAATGTGAATTAAAAATAAAATTTCGTTCATTCTAAGTTTTTCGATAAATATTTCTAAAGATTATAGCAAAAACTAGCAGTTATAGACAATTAATAGGATCGAAATAGATGCGATCTTCTAAAATATATAAAAAGCCATAATCTTCATCATTTATATAAAGAGAATATCTACCATCAGGAATATTAGAGCTTCTTCTCAAAGTAAAAGAACCTTTATATGGGCCTACACTCTCTTGTGATCTTCTATTAGTATCTACCTCTACATAGAGATCTATTATCCCATCATGAGAAAACGTTGATTTTTCTATATCAACTTTAGATAGTTTAAATACGCCAAAAGAACTTTGATCTTGAAAAGTTCTCATATTAATTTTAAAAGATCTTCCCTTATCTTCAACTTCAACAAAAAGCTCTTGAGCAGATGAAATCAGAGGAAAAACAGCTAAAACAAGAAAAGTAAAAAATTTAATTTTTTGCATATTTTATTTTAAATTTTGAATGGTTATAGGCTCAATCTCATCTGGCAAATCAAGCCCAAAGATTTTTGAATAAAAATATAGCTCAGAGTCTATTGCTTTTTGTATATTTTCTGCGTTTCTAAAACCGTGACCTTCTTTTTCAAATAACAAATAAGCAGTTGGTAGCTTTTTTTTATTTAAAGCATCAAACATAAGTTTCGCTTGATTCGGCGGTACAATTTTATCATCCTCCCCTTGAAATAAGATAATTGGGCAAGATAGTTGGTCAATAAAATTAATTGGAGATCTCTCAAAATAAACTTGTTTTTTTTCTGGATATTTACCAAGAAGTTTTTCATCATATTTAGCTTCAAATTTATGAGTATCTGAATGAAATACTTCTAGATCACTAATCCCATAGTATGACGCTCCAACTTTAAATATATCTCTAAAGGTTAAAGCAGCGAGCGTTGTATAGCCTCCGGCTGATCCCCCTCTAATGATTAGTTTATTTTCATCAACTAAGTTTTTTTTAGCTAAATATAGAGCTGCATTAGCACAATCATCAACATCTAAAATCCCCCAATTACCGTAGAGCCTTTCTCTATATTCTCTTCCATAGCCAGTAGAACCTGAATAGTTAACATCTGCAAAAGCAAAGCCTCTAGACGTCCAGTATTGAATCTCTAAATTTAAAATAGCCCTTGATTGAGCAGTTGGTCCTCCATGTGATTTCACAATAAGAGGTGGCTTTTCATTTTTCTTAGCTAAAAAATCATTATTTTTTGGAGGATAATAGATCATATAAGCTGTTTTATTATTCTCAGTTGGAAATTCTAAATATTCAGGCGTGGATATATATCTTGAATCTATATTTAGCTCTCTTGATTTTTTTAAAACTTCAAATTCTTGGGCTTTTAAATCTAAACTGACAATAGAGGTTGCCTTTGATGCAGAAGCGCCAATAAATAGGGCTTGCGACTCTTTTACGACTAGATTTGAAATATATGTAAACTCAGTTTTTATATCATCTAGCTTTTTATTCTTTAGATCAATAACTGCTAAATGATCAAAGCCGTCTTTATTATATGTGCAAACGATATATGTTTTGTCTCTATCATAATAAAAATCATAAGTTGACATTCCAAAAACCCAAAGAGGTAGGCCGAATTCAGCATCCATTGGATAGATGGGCTCTATAGTTTCATTTGAATATTTATAAAGATTCCAAAAGTTTGTTTTATCTGAAACAAAATACAGATCTCCATCCTTAGAAAATCTCGGTTGGAAGATAGATTCATTTTCAGAGCCTGCGACTTTTTTTAAATTTTTTAAATCTCCATTATCTTCTATATCAGCTAGCCAAAGCTCTGCTGCATCCCAAGGCATATCCGGATGATTCCATGCTAAAAATGCTAGTTTTTTATTATCAGGTGAAATCGCTAAAGATGAATAAAAATCAAAGCCCTCGGCTATTTTTGTAACTCTCTGATCTTCATCTATTTTTACAATGGAATTTATAACTTCGTTTTCCAAATGTTCTTCTTGTACTGAGAAAATTAAGTTTCTTGTTCCATCTATAATAAAATTTGCATATCTATCTGTTGCAACATCAGTGATTGGAAAATAATTACCCTTTTTATTTTTTTTATAGATTCTTTGATCTACAAAATTAGAAAAATAGATCTCCCCTTTATTTGCTATAAAAGATAGCCCCCCGTATTCATGAACCTTTGTTCTTGCATTGAATTTTTTATCCAACACCTCATCAAAAGTTTTTCCGTTGAATTTTAAAATTGTTGATCTTCCTTTCTCAGATGGTCTCATCTCTGATATATAAAAATCGTTACCATCTACAAAAATATCTGAAAATTTGATTGCACCTTCAGTTAATATTTTTGAGGTTATAGGAGATTTCCAAGAGCCATAATATTCATCATTCGCCATAACATTAACCAAGGGTAAAATTAATAATAGTTTGAATAAAAATTTCATATAGGATAACAAAGTACATGATATAGAAAAAAAAGGAAACTCAAAATAAGAAAAAAAATATCTAACTAGATTAGATGCTTATCAAGTTTGTGGATTCAGCTTTTTTGAACTTATAATAATATAAAAAAGTTCTTCCTAAAAACATCCCAAAAGAGAGCGTTGTTGCCATAATATATCTATTAAAAAAGCTAGAATCATCCAAAACACTTGGATCTTTCCCTATTAGAAACCCAAAATAAAATTTTAGAGAAAAACTAATCAAAATCAAAAAAAGAGTAGAATATGTCCCTGGAAGCTTTAATAAATTATTTTTTTTATCAGCAATAATTTGAGTTTTACTAAAAATAATAACACTTAGAAAAACACCAATAATCGTTGAAGTTATCCAAACAAGAGATGTAAAAAAATTAATATTACCAACTAGTCTTTGAATACTAAAAATAAAAAATACTAGAGGAAGTATAAACATTTTTTTTAAAGAGACAACTCTTGGTTTAAAAGCTTTAAAACCAACAAAAAGGAGATAAGTGAGTAATGGCCAAACCCAAAGAGGCGGTCCTTTAAAAATTTGTATAAAAGCATTTAACATTTTAGGTATACCTTTAGTATAAATTTATTAAACTTGTTTGATTTGAAAGGAAAATATCAAATTTCACTGATTTACACAAGATGTAAAATAATTACTAATCAGTAACTTGCGATCAATCCTCCAATGATCTGAAACTTTTTTTTGATTAAGAACTTTTTCTATTTCAAAAAATAAATTTAAAATTTTATATATCTATTCATTTTTTATGATTTTCCACATATTTTATTGTGAAAAGATCTCATTTTAGCTATCCTTTACTCAAATCTTTCAAAAGAGGTATTTTAAAATGCTGTTTTTACCCTTTATGTTGTTTGCTATGTGGTCTAGTTGTTTTGCTATTGGAAAAATGGCAATTTTCTCATCTACTCCTCTTTTTTTTACTGCAATTCGAATGCTGCTTGCCTCAACTTTAATTCTTGGCTTTATGCTACTTAAAAAAAAATCTCAGC
>JAAKFW010000107.1 GCA_011064905.1 Candidatus Anoxychlamydiales bacterium
TTTCAACACAAAAAACGGAAGAATTTACCAAAATTTAGCATAAAAACAACCTTTCCGTTCTAAATCAAGAGATTTTTTGTTTATTTACTCAAAATCCTTCAGCTCGAAACAGTCCCTTATAGGAAATAGGGTTTAATCAACCCCAAAAAGCAAGTTAAGCTTTAGATAAAAATTATGCCCACCATACTTCACCAATAAATCCTATAAAAGGCCATAAAAACTTTGGATTAAAAGAAACAGTATCTTCCTCAATGATTTCCCAGGAATAATGATATGAAGGTATAGAGAGAAAAGAAAAATGGAAATAAGGATTTGAATCATCAAACTTTACTAACTTTCTTATACCACGGATTAAAAGTTTTCCATCTGGAGAGTGAATTGTAAGCTGTGGGTTTTCATGATGAAGAATAGATTTTGCAAATAGTTCCTGCTTTTCATTATAAAATAAAAATTCAGCTCTGTTTTTAGTTTTAAAAACACCTCTAATGTACCCTATAACATTATTATTATTATCTTTTACTTCATAAGATTTAAGAAAGTCAAATAATGAACCGTATGAAAATAGATTAGCTTTACAAATGGCTTGTACCTGATCATTAATTTTCAAAGTATATGTACGTGTCCAATTATTTAATCTTTCAACTTCTCCATAATATACATTGTTTTTACGAATTCTAAATGATTTTACTTTCAATTGAGATAATTCAAAAGGACTATAGTTATAGCTTCTTAAAACAAATTTTCCTTTCACATATGCATCATAAGTATTAAAAGCTTTAGTATTAGTAGCTTCGTAAACATGCAATTTTGAGATAGAATGGATTATATCAAATGCAATAGTAAATAAAAAAATAGTGCCTAATGAAAAAAATATTATTGCAAATTTTATTACTTTTTTAAAAGTAGCCTCTTTTCTAGTAGGAAATAAATTACTTGTATAATTAAAACTTATAAGTTTATTTGAAACTTTTGTTGCAGTCATTTTTTTTGTTCCTAGTTATCAAAACTAAAACCATATAATTAATATAGCTTGTTTTCAATTAAAAAAAGAGGTTCATCATAAAAATTGGGGCCTGACAAAAAATCTATAAAAAAAATATTAGAGTTGTTTTTTGCAAAAATTCTTTAATTTTGGAAGAAAGTCTTCATAGAGGCATGGAGTAGGCATTGCTTCAAAAAAAGATCTATCTTCTGATCTGTCCTCTGATGTAATGACACCTTCCAAGGATATATGCATTGGTTTTTTTCCACAATCGAATCTCCAAAAACCAGCTCCTGAAATAGGTTCCTTGCTGGTATTTGGAACTTTCCAGTATTGAAGTTTAGCTTGATCATCATATTTTAAACATTCTCCACCACCTATGCATAGAGAGGAGTCAAGAAATCGATCAGTTTTTTTCTTTGCAGCTCCTCTAAAAAATGCCGAAAGTATTTTTTGATCATGCACTACTAAATCTTTATTTTTATCCAAATCATAGAAAAGGGAGTCAGCGATTAGTTCATGAGCAGGTGAATAATTATCAATACCTAATGCAATAAATCAAGAGATTTTTTCTTTATTTACTCAAAATTCTTCAGCTCGAAACAGTCCCAGTAACTATTTGCAAAAAGAACTCTTAGACAAAAAAAATCCGATTAAAGTTTGATTTTTCTTCTTTAAAAAAGAAAAAAGAAAAAACTTAAAAGTTTTAAATCAAATAACTTAACCTAGCAATTCTTAAGGATTTTATAAATTTTATATTTTTTTTCTTTTAATCAATAAAAAAAAGTCTCAAAATGAAATATAAGATTGGGGTATTTCGTGCATGAGCATATAAAAAAGATAGTTAAAGTTTTAGAGCTTGAACTTCCAAAACAAGAAAAAGATAAAAGTTTTATAATTGAAATCACAAAAGAATTAGAAGTAAAAATCTTTGATTTAGAACCGGGTTTTTATTTCTTAACAAATATAGCTCCTTGCCCAAATGAAAAAAAAGAAGATCTTTTTATTTATTTGATGAGAGCAAACCTTTTAGGCCAAGGAACGGGCAGAAGTAGAATTGGAATGGATATGGAAGAAAAATTCTTGACTCTCTCGTATCTTGTAGATTATGAAGTAAACTATCTAGAGTTTAAAGAGAAGCTAGAGGATTTTGTAAATTATATTAACTTTTGGAAAAAAGAAATAACACACCACAAAGAAAAAGCAATAAGCTCTATTTTATAAGGGATTTTTTTTAATGAAATTAATAGCAACTGAAGGTCCTTTAAAGGGACAAGTTTTAGATCTAAAAGAAAAAGATGAATGGATTTTAGGTAGAGATCCGACTGAGTGCAGTTTTCTATTAGAAGATACCACTGTCTCTAGAAAACATGCAAAGATTTATAAAACTAAAGATGGCTATGTAATAAAAAATCTATCCACAACAAATCCAATCGAAGTTAATGATGAAAGAGTTGATGAATATATTTTAGAAGAAAACGATAAATTAAAAATTGGAGATACTCTATTTATATATACAGCTCTAGAAGAAGCCGATCTCAAAGAAGAACCCAAAGAAGAAGAAGAGTTAGCAGAAATATCTGAAGAGAAAAAAGCTCCCTCTCTTAAAGAAGATGATGATGAAATTGAAAAAGAAAAAATAATAGAACCTACAGATGAAACAATTTTTGAAGCAGAAGAAGAAACACCACTTTCGCTTTTAATCGATGCCCCTTTTATTTTAAAAGTTATATCTGGCGCTAACGCAGGTTCTGAATTTGGAATGGAAAAATCAAAAAGTTTCATTATCGGAAAAGATGTAGCTCAAGCAGATATTATATTTTCAGACATGAGTGTTTCTAAACAAAATACAAAAATTACAATCGATGAAAATTCAGATATTTTTGTTGAAGATCTAGGATCCAAAAACGGAACTTATGTAAATAACAAAAAAATAGAAGAGAAAACAAAAATCACACCTCATGATTTAATAACTCTTGGAACTACAACATTTTTAGTTATTGAAAAAGAAGCAGCTCAAGAAACTATCTATTCCCCTGCTCCCACCTTTGAAGTTGAAGAGGACAAGAAGGAAGAGGAAAAAGAACTTTTAACAAAAAAAACTGTTTGGAAAAAACAGTTTATTCCAACTAGACATTTGATATTTGCAGGATCTTTTATAATTATATTTTTTATAATATTTTTAAGTTTTTTTGGGCTTTTTAAAGCAAAAGATATCGAAGTGGTAAAAAAAATGCCAACTGAGAAAATCCAAAATATCATAAAGGAATATGATACGATCGAGTTTTCATTCAATGATGCTAGCGCAAACCTATTTTTAGCAGGTCATGTTTTGACAAGTATCGATAAACAAGAGCTCATGTATGATCTAAAAGTCTTAAGTTTCATTAAAAATATCGAAGATAATATTATTATTGATGAGATAACTGTAAAAAACTTTAATGACTCTTTAAATGAAGAAGAGAGTTTTAGATCAGTTTTTTCATTAGCTAATCAACCGGGAAATTACGTTTTAGAAGGATATGTAAAAACAGCTGCTAATTATAGTGGTCTAAATAGCTTTGTAAATTCAAATTTCCCATATCTTGATAAATTAGAGAACAGAGTTGTAATCGATCAAGTACTTCAAGTTCAAATAGCCACGCTTCTTACAAAAAATGGCTTTACTCTTAGTTTTGAGCTGATCTCCGGCAAGCTCGTTTTAGTTGGTAGATACAATAAAAACCAAGCTTCTAGCTATAAAATTTTGATGCAAGAGTTTTTAAAAACACCAGGTATTCATTCGATAAAAAATCTAGCAATTGCATCTGATGGAATGATGGCTAGAATAGATTTAACTAGTAAATATAAAATAACCGGCTGGGCAAAATATGATGGTCAGAACTCAGTTGTGGCAAATGGAAAAATTATAATTTCAGGTGATACTTTAGATGGTCTGGATGTTACTAATGTTTCAGAAAATGCAATTTTACTTGAAAAAGATGATATAAAGTATAAAATAAACTATAGCCCCTAAAAAAAAGGAGACATCTCATGTTTGGTTTGGAAAAATCTCCAAGAGAGAAATTTGACTTCGATTTAGAAGTTGATTTAAAAGATAACCCTAAAAAAGCTAAAGAGCTTATGAATACAATTGAGGGTAACATAAACAAAATAAAGAAAAAGTTAAAAAGCGGTGGATCTAAAGAAGAGTTAAATAAATTAGGAACTCTTTTGCAGGGTTACACTGCGCTTGTAAAAGTATTAAAAAAATCACAAAAAACTTAAAATTAGGAGTTAAAAGATGTCAAACGGTGATCTTCAAGGTGGAGAAGGAAAGATATCATGGAAGTGTACGCTAACATTTTCTGGATTGATATCAAAGTATAGAGATCTTCAATCTAAAGTTGTAAAACAAGTCCAAGCGCTCGCTAGCTCTATTTGTAAAGCAACTCCAGGAAAGTTTTTACTAGTTCAGTTTTCAATGAGCCAAGTAACTCAAATTGGAGAGTCTATATCAAATTTGATAAGCCAGGTAAATTCTCTCGTAAATGCCGCTGTGCGTAACCAAAAAGTACAATAGATTTAAATTAACTTAAAAGGAAAAAAAATGAGTGTTTTAGATGAATATAAAAATGATTTTCTGCTTTTTGTAGAATCTGGTTTCATTGCAATCAATCAAACTGATGAAGACTCAACAATAAAGCTATTTAAAGCAGCTGAACTTTTAGATAAAACAAATCCACTCATAAAAATTGGATTTGGTTATTTAGCGCTTCATAAATTAGAGTTAAAAAAAGCAATTACAGCTTTTGAAGAAGTTTTGAAAAAAGATCCAAAAAATGATATGGCAAAAGCATTTTTAGGTATCGCAATTTCCATGACTCCAAAAAATATGCTTAAAGGAGAAAAACTTTTAGAAGAAACTCTACAATCTGATGATAAAGAGGTCAAAAAGCTAGCTACTATTGCTCTTGATTTTGTTGATAAATTCATAAAAAAAGAGCCAACCCCTGTTGAACCTAAAAAAAAGAGTAAATAAATATGATTAAACCTTTAGTTGATCCCACAGGAGCATCTGATCCTTCAAAAATAACTCCTGATAAAACCACTCAAAAGGGCATGAATCAGCCTGACACTTCTTCTTTTCAAGCATATAAAGAAGAAGCGCCTGCGGCTCCTCCCACTTCAAAAGCAACAGAAATGACCCCTATGGATCTAGCAACAAAAGCCGGGATATCAACAACTCCAACATACCAATCACTTTTAGCTCAAACAGCAAACACTCAAGATACTCTAGGAAATGCTCAAAGTAGTTTACAAACTCCTAACTTAAAACTTAAAAAATCTCAAACAGATCTTTTAAACACAAAACTAAACAGTGCTAATGTAAATCTGCAAAGTGCAAATGAAAAATTGGGTGCTAAGGTTCCCGATCAAACTCAGGTTCCTAAAAATTCTAGTCCTGTAGCTAGATTTGTTGGTCTTCTTACAGATGGACAAAATAAATTAAATGAAGCCAAAACAACTCTTCAAAACTTAAAATCAGGCCAAGGAGCTTTGCAACCGGGACAAATGCTGCTCATTCAAGTAAAACTCTCTCAGGCCCAGCAAGAAATAGAGTATTCATCAGTACTACTGAGTTCTGTCGTGTCTTCTTTAAAAACAATTTTAGGCATTCAGATATAATATGGATGAAGAACCAATTGACAAAATCATTTCCCACCTAGAAGATATCGAGATCACAACAGTTCATGGTAGAATCACAGAAGTTGTGGGAATGCTTATAAAAGCTGTTATCCCTCAAGTAAAAATGGGAGAGGTCT
>JAAKFW010000108.1 GCA_011064905.1 Candidatus Anoxychlamydiales bacterium
AATGAATAAAAGCATCGAAGAAAAATTCTACTCCAAAATTTATTAAAGCCGAGGCAAAAAAAACAGGAGTAACTTTGCCGGCTAAAAACCCTTCTGTAGAAAAGCTATTGCCAGCTAATTCTAAAAGTTCTATCTCTTCTAAAAGTTCTTTATATTGTATTTCAGATAGTTTACTTTTAGTTTCTGCGCTATCCAAAGGATAAGTAATAATATCTGTTTTTTGAGATCCGCTTTTGGGGGTTCTTAAAAAAAATTGGCATTGCTTTTTTTTTCTATCGACAATCCCTTGAAATTCTTTTCCCGATCCAATAGGCCAGTTCATGGCATAGGAATCAATCTTTAAAACACTCTCAACTTCACTCATCAAATCTATGGGGTCGCGCCCATAGAGATCCATTTTATTTATAAATGTTAAGACAGGTATCTCTCTTAAGCGGCAAACTTCAAATAATTTTAAAGTTTGTTTTTCAACTCCTTTGGATGCATCGATTACCATAATAGCGCAGTCAGCTGCGGTAAGAGTTCTATATGTGTCTTCTGAAAAATCTTCATGACCAGGGGTGTCTAAAACATTAATGATTACATCTTTATAACTAAATTGCATAGCAGAAGAGGTTACAGAAATTCCTCTTTCCTGCTCCATAGCCATCCAATCAGAAACTGCTGCTTTTCTTCCTTTTCTGCCTTTTACCATTCCAGCTGTTGTTAACATGCCAGAGTATAACAAAAGCTTTTCAGTTAAAGTGGTTTTCCCTGCATCAGGGTGAGAGATAATCGCAAAGGTTCGTCTTTTTGCTACTTCTTTTTTTAAAAGATCTTTTTCAGTCATTTTTTTTTACTTTTTAAGGTTTATATTATACTTATTCGAAGATTCTAAGGGAAGAGAGTATTAAAAAAAAATATGAGAAAAAAAGCTTAAATTTAAATATATTTCCAATTTGTTCTATCCATGATTAGAATGAATTTTTCAAGAGAAAATAGATGTAGAATTAAAGGAATTATAGAGCTTAAATCGAAAGAAAAGTTTTTGAAAAATCTTTGAACCCTACGATATGATGATTTTTCTATAGCGTTATTATGAAAAGAATTTGCTATTTCAGATAAATTTACCGTCTTAACACAAAAAAGAGTCTGGATTATTTGAGCTAAACATCCAACTCTAGACTTGTGCCAAATTAGATAAAATTTTTTCCAATTCGTTAATATGTTTTATCTTATTCCCCTAAGTTGTAGTTGATGAAGGAGATAAGCTTACATATTAACGGGTTTTTTTTATCAAATTATTTTTTTGTCGTGCACGAAGAGCATAAAAATAATCATTTTGCTCTAAATCAAGAGGTTTTTGTTTATTTATACAAAATATCTTCAGCTCGCAATAGTCCCATATTCTAAAAATTACTCAGTATATTCAATTATTTCTCTTTTGATCTGCGAATTCATATCACGGTAAGAGTCTCTTAAGCAATTATTGATATATATTTGTCCCGTGGTATCTTCTGGACACTCAATCGTGCTAGATAGCCAGCCACCACGGACTGCACCACCATGGTATTGATTGAGTTTACAGTCACTGTTTGGGTCTTTATATCTACAGTTATCTAAATATCCAAGATCTGAAAAATACATATATAAATTTGAAACACCTAGTACAGTTGAGGCAACACCTGCTGATGTAAATGCAAGCAAGTTGAATATTCTTCGTTTTGTATTAAAAGAGCTTTCTGATTTATCGTTTTTGTAATGAAGATAAATTTGTTTTCCTTCATGCCCGGCATATCTTAAAGATGTTAATCCAAGTCCTGTACAAAGTAACCCAACGCCTAATGAAGTTGCTGCATAATCAGCCCCTAAAATTTTCGCTGAATTCA
This sequence comes from Candidatus Anoxychlamydiales bacterium, assembly GCA_011064905.1. GTDB lineage: Bacteria > Chlamydiota > Chlamydiia > Chlamydiales > SM23-39 > JAAKFX01. The sequence continues at coordinate 1,869 of JAAKFW010000108.1, forward strand.
AAAGACTAGAAAAGTTATTAGCAAGAGTAGAACTAGTTGATGAAAGTGCATCATAACCCTTTGAAAAAAGATATCCAGTTTGTAATTTGCTTAAAAAAGACATTTTTCCTCCTTAGTAAGTATTTTCAATAAAATGACTTATTTAGTATAGTCATAATTCAGATATTATAACATATCTTTTAAGTATTTCAAAGCTTTAATTGTTCAGTTTTTTATCAAATTATTTTTTGTCGTAATCTGAGGCGAAAATAAGTAAAAATATGCAAATAAGTTTGTTGAGAAAATATTAAAATATTTATTTTACAAAAAAAAGACCAATGAATATAGCTCAAAAAAACACAAGAGGTATATTATGGTCCAAAAACTCCCTCTTCAAGAAAAAGCAAAAGAGATGAAACAGCATTTATCAAATATAAATTTTAGTTTATAGGTATCTTTTTTTATAATCCAAAATGGTGCAAAATGAGTAAAAAACAAGATGAGCTATCACAATAAAAGCCATATAAGATGGTAGATGATTTTCCTGCTAAAAAAAATATTTAGATAGAAGTTATATGCTATATATATTATATATTAGGATATTAAAATTACCTATATAATTAATTTTCAAGAACTTAGTAAAGAAATAGCTTAAAATCCCGGCAGGAATATCTCTTGAGCTTTGGATCCTATGTTTTTAATAGCACTTTCCAAGCCGGTATATCTTTTTAAGACCTCTTTATTTTTTACTGCAATAGATAGTGCTTTAGTGGTGCCTATTAGAATAACTAGTTTTTTACCTCTAGTTATCGCTGTATATAAGAGGTTTTTTTGAAGTAGTTTATAATGAGTTGTGTGAATTGGCATGATAATGCAAGGACACTCCGATCCTTGAAATTTATGAACGCTAACGCAATATGCTAAATTAATTTCTTCGAGCTCTGAAAAATCATATGAGACAACATTTTCATCAAATGCAATATCGAGCCTTTGATCAATAGTATCTATGTGTAGAATTTTACCAATGTCACCATTGAATACATTTTTTTGATAGTTATTTCTAATTTGCATGACTTTATCTTTTACATGAAAACGTCTACCTGATCTAAATAGCGGTTTAGAAGAGGGATTTAGAGTGTTTTGCAGAACTAAATTCAAATTCTCAATACCAACTTTCCCTTTTTTCATTGGAGCTATTACTTGAATGTCATCTAAAGGATGAAAATTTCTTTTAGGGAGCTCTTTTTCAACTAAATCTAAAATCTTTTTTTCTATCTCTTCTAAATCTTCTAAATAAATAAATCTAAAATCAGAGGTTTTATCTGTATGGATATCAGGCATTTTTGCCTGATTTATTAGGTGGGCATTTAAAATTATTTTAGAGTCTTTAGCTTGTCTATAAATCTCGGTTAGTTTCGTAAAGTAAACTTTATCAGAAGCTATCATATCCTTTAGGGTATTTCCAGCTCCTACAGATGGTAACTGATCAATATCTCCAATAAATATTACTTTTGCATTAGAAGGGATTGCTTTTAAAAGATGGTATAATAAAAGTGTATCGATCATAGATGCTTCATCAATTATTATTAGATCGCATTTCAATGGGTTATTTTCATCTCTTTTAAATCCTTTGGATGAAAAGTCACATTCTAAAAGAGAGTGGATTGTATAGGCCTTCTTTTTCGTTATCTCTGATAGTCTTTTAGCAGCTCTTCCTGTCGGTGCACATAAGTAGATTTTTAGAGTTACCTCTTCTAATATTTTTAAAATAGCATTTGTGATGGTGCTTTTTCCAGTGCCAGGTCCGCCTGTTATTATATGTAGTTTTTTATCAATAGACTCTTTTATTGCTATTTTTTGATTTTGAGCTAATTCTATGTTTAATTTTTTCTCAGACCATAAGATTGCTTTTTCAGTATTTATAACCCTTAAATTGCTAGAAGATTTTTTTATTCTATTTAGCTCTTTTGCTATGTTTTGTTCAAAAAAGTAAAAGGACTGAAGCCAAATAAATTCTTTTTCCTCTCCATCTTTATTTAGGAAATCTTTTATAACTTGTTTTTTTAGAATTAGAGACGCTAGTTCCTTTTTTATTAAAGTATCTTCAACTTCTAATATTTTTTGAGATGCTTGTAGGAATTTTTCCAAGGGATAGCAAGTATGGCCTGAACTTGTCAGTTCAAATAACACATACTCAATTCCAGATGCGATTCTTAAGGGGGATGTTTTTTCAAACCCTAACTTTTCAGCTATATTATCTGCTATTCTAAATCCAATGCCAGTTATGTCTTTTGCTAATATATAGGGGTTTTCTTTTACTTTTTGAATCGACGCATTAGCATACATTTTGTAAATCTTTTGAGCATATGTAGGAGATATTCCATATGTTCTTAAAAATATTATGACTTGTCTAATTATTTTCTGATCTTCCCAGTTCTTACGGATCATCTCGATTCTTTTTTTTCCAATACCATCTACTTCTAATAATCTATGTGGGTTTTCATCTATAATATCTAAAGTTTCAGTTTTGAACTTTTCTACGATCTTCTCAGCATATACCGGTCCAATCCCTTTAACTAAGCCAGATTCTAAATATTTTTGGATTCCAACAATATCAGAGGGGATTTCAATAACAAAGTTTTTAACTTCAAATTGCCGCCCAAAGTTAGAGTGGGTTTTCCACTCTCCTTCAATAGAGAGAGCTTCTCCAGGTTGAACAGATGGCATTACTCCTATTATTGTCGTAAAATCTTTTTTTTGTTTTTCTTTGAATTTAGCTACTAAAAAGCCGTTATCGGGATTAGAAAAAGTAATGTATTCGATGTATCCTTGAAGTGTATCCATAAAACTTTTTTTTTAATAATTAGGGTAACATTTTGAAAGTTATTATAAAAGAAATTGATAAAAATCATGGTTTTTATTAAATTTGTTACATGTATAGATATTCCGGGTTAGCTCAGCGGTAGAGCAGTGGACTGTTAATCCATTGGTCGTAAGTTCGAATCTTACACCCGGAGTTTTGATCTAGAGGCAGTTAGGTGAAACAAACTAACTGCCTTTTTTTATCTCATGTTTAAAATCAACTTTTATCGAGAATTATAAGAGATTTAAAAACATATTTTCTGGATTTATAAAAACAAGAAAAATTCTTTTTGAAAACATTGTATAATATTATCATTAATTAATTTAAAATATTCCCGATAATTTAAATTGTATTAGTTATATGTTTAATAGAGCGTAATTAGTTGCGTTAAATATTGTGTGATTATATAATAATGATCTTAATTTTTTTTATTGGAGTTGATTATGAAAAAATATTTCTTAATAATAGGGTTTTGTATCCTTTCTGTAGGTTCATTTGCTGATGGAGACATAGTATTTGATCAAATGAAAAAGAATGATCAAAAAGAGGTTCAAAAAAAAGAAGATATATCTGCAAAAAATAAAACCTCATTCAATTATTTTAGAGTAGGCCCTGGAGCAATACCTGGTTATGCAATTCCTTTGTACCCAACTCTTGGGTTTGGTAGAAGAGTTCAGAATAATAATCATGGATATGATATTTCAATTGATGTTCATAGCGCTCTTTTAATTAATTGGATCTCATTGAAAGGAGAATATATGTTTTTCTTTCCAAAGGCTACGCAATCAAATCACCAATATTATTTAGGTTCAGGTATAAATTATGAGTCCTTTTTCTTTTTCACCCCATCTTCTATTTCTTTAGAAGTTACTCCAGGTATTCAATATAAAAGAAAATCTGGACGATATAATTTTATTCAACTTGATATTAGCAACCCTATATATAATCCTCTTTCTGTAGAGTATAATGCTCTGAAAAAAAATGTTCCAGGAATTGGATTAAGTTTTGGTTTTGGATTTTAAAAGAGATTCATTTAGTTTTAATCAATTGAATTACAGGATAAATTTATCA
>JAAKFW010000109.1 GCA_011064905.1 Candidatus Anoxychlamydiales bacterium
ACTAAAGAGCAAATTGAAATCTTAAAAAAATATGTCACGAACACATCTAGTAATATTTTCGTTTTAAAAAACCTTCCAGAAGTTATTAAAGGAGCTTTGTTTTCTAGATATTCTAGATCTTCTTTAGGATTAAGAACTCTTTTATTAAAAGATTTTATATTAAATGAAGAGATCTCTTTTTCTCAGTTTGATCAAAGCAGAGATGAAAAAGAAGATGATGGATTAGCTGTTGAAAAGGCTAATAACTTTTATGATAGAATTTTAGATGGTTTTGGTGATGATTCAATAGGGGAGCTTGGCGGAGCTCATTTAGCTGTGGAGAATGTCTCTATTCTCGCTGCTAAAATTATTGAAGATTGTAGAATAGGAGGCTCGCCTTTAGAGAAATCTACAAGATATATCTATTTCGATAAAAAAGTTGATGGTGAATATCTTTTTTATAAAGAGCCAATTTTAATGACCTCTGCTTATAAAAAAATATATTTAGATACCTGTAATCACCTTTTTGATACCTATTCAAAATTGATTCCTCCGCTCACTAAAATAATAAAAAAAGATTTCCCAAGAGAAGAAAAAGTTTCTGAAGTTGCTTACAAATCAGCTCTTAGAGCAAAAGTTTTGGACTGTTTAAGAGGACTTCTTCCGGCATCTGCTTTAACCAATTTAGGAATTTATGGAAATGGTAGGTTTTATGAGAATTTAATTAGAAAATCCTCAACTCATAGTTTAGCTGAAATGCAAGAGATATCAAAAGATGTATACTCAGAACTTTATAAAGAGATGCCATCTTTTGTAAAAAGAGCCGATCTTTCAAGCAAATATCAAATTTCTTATACAAGTTTTATTGAAAAGACTAGACAGAATTTGCAAATCTTATCAGATGAACATTCAAAATTAGTTGAAGAACATACAAACCCTGGAATATATTTAATAAATTCAGATCCAGACGCGGTTGCAAAAGTAGCCGCTAGTCTACTCTTTGAATTTAATCAATCATCTTTAGGAGCTTTTCAAAAGTATGCAAAAAGTTTATCTAATGAAGAAATTATAAGAATTTTTGAAGCGGCCTCTATCCATAGAGAGAACAGAAGACATAAATCTTTTAGAGCTTTAGAAAATGCACCATTTACTTTTGAGATGGTAGCTGATTTTGGGGCATATAGAGATCTTCAAAGACATAGAATGTTAACTCAAGAAAGACAGCTTTTAACGTGTGATAACGGCTATTTTATCCCTAAAGAAATTATGGGAACAGAGATGGAAAAAGATTATGAAAATGCTATGAAAAAAGCAAAACAGACATATGACATCATTGCAAGTGAGCTAAAAGAAGAAGCTCAATACGTTGTTCCAATGGCATACAATTTACATTGGTATTTCAATATAAATTTAAGATCTCTTCAGTGGCTTTGCGAACTTAGATCAGGAGCTGCAGGACATCAAAATTATAGACATGTTGCTCAAGAAATGGCAAAACAGGTATGTGAAAAATTTCCTGAATTTGAGAGCTTTTTTAAATTTGTGGATTTTGAAGGATATTCTTTAGGAAGAATGGATCAAGAAATTAGAAGAGTAGAAAAAACAAAGGCGAGACGATGAAAAAATTAAAACTTCAGCCGGGAAGTGTTTTGGGTGGCATGCTGCTCATTGCAGGTAGCTGCATTGGAGCTGGGATGTTAGGTCTTCCGGTATTGTTGGGACTTACAGGTTTCTTTCCTTCAATAATCCTTCTTTTAGTCTCTTGGGTTTTTATGACGTTTACAGGCCTTTTACTAATTGAAGTTAATGGTTGGTTCCATGAAAGAGTAAATATTATTTCCATGTCTGAAAAAGCTTTTGGAATGGCTGGTAAAATAATTAGTTGGGTTTTATATCTATTTTTATTTTATTCGCTTTTAGTTGCCTACATTGCTGGTAGTGGAAAACTATTTTCATCATTTCTGCCGTTTGTAATATCTCAAAATTTAACAAGCATTTTTTTTGTTATTTTTTTTGGTATTATAGTCTATTTTGGAACAAAAGTTGTTGATTTTTCAAACCGCCTTTTAATGATAGGATTAATTGTAACCTATTTATTTATGATATTTTTAGGGATTTCAAAAATTCAGTTTTCTTTTTTCTCACACGTTAATATGAAATATTTCTTACTGCCACTCGCTGTTTTAGTTACCTCTTTTGGTTTTCATAATATGATTCCAACTGTGACTGCTTACATGAAAGGAGATCTTCAAAAAACAAAAAAAGCAATACTCGGTGGAAGCTTTTTTGCTCTTTTAATTTATCTCTTTTGGATAATTTTAATTTTAGGGATTGTGCCTGTAGGAGGAAAATTTGGTTTATATGATGCGTTTATAGAGGGCAACGAAGCGACGATTTCTCTTAGAAATGTTTTGCAATCTAAACTAGTTGTAACGTTTGCTGCTTGGTTTTCATTTTTTGCAATTGTAACCTCTTTTTTAGCTCAATCTTTAGGCCTCATGCACTTTATAGCAGATGGTCTAAAAGTAAAGCCTGATCATAAAAATAACTGGTGGCTTATAATTTTAGCAATTCTCCCTCCAACTATTTTTGCGCTTTCCTACCCGGATATTTTTTTTAAAGCACTTGGGTTTGCAGGAGCATACTGCGCTGTTATAATATTTTGTATATTTCCCGCTCTAATGACGTGGATAGGTAGATACATCAATAAAGAGACAAGCTCATATCATGTAAAAGGTGGAAAAATTTCTTTAATACTGGTTTTACTATTTTCTTTTGTTATAATATTTAACCAGCTCATTTCTGCTTTTAAGTAGATATTAAACAAAAGGGTGGGTAATTGTGATAAAGACAAATAAATTTTTGGGATCCATTTTATTAATTTCAGGAACGACAATCGGAGCCGGAATGCTCGGTCTTCCTGTAATAACTGGTTTTGCAGGATTCTTTCCAACTCTTTTTGTTTTACTGTTCTTCTGGGGCTATATGCTAATTACTGCTTTTTTATATTTAGAAGCAAATCTATCCGTTAAAGGAAATGTGAATCTCGTTACCATGGCAGAGCATACCTTAGGTTTTTGGGGCAAGGCTGTAGCTTGGGTATTTTATCTTTTACTTTTATATTCTCTAACAGCTGCTTACATGGCAGGATCTGCTCCTTTATTTACAGAAGCTATAAAATATTTTACAGGATATACCCTTCCCGCTTGGGCAGGGCCTCTTCCCTTAGTTGCTATTTTTGGGGTTTTCGTTTATTTGGGATCTGCTAGCTCTGATTATATAAATAGAATATTGATGTTTGGACTTATTGCTGCTTATTTAGTTTTGGCGATATTACTGCCTTCTCATACAGACTTTGATTTGATAAAGCATGTTGATAAAAAAGCTCTCGTATTTAGCTTTCCTATTTTACTAACCTCTTATGGGTTTCATATAATTATTCCAACGCTTACAAATTATATGCGCCATGATGTCAAAAAAATGAAGCTAGCTTTGGTGATAGGTAGTTTAATTCCTTTGATAATCTATGTTGTATGGGAGTTTTTAGTATTAGGAACTGTAAAGCTAACAGGTGATAACTCTCTTGCTCAAATGTATGTAGAAGGGCAAGGCTCAACAGCTCCTCTCATTAATAATTTGATTAACGTATTAAAGCTTCCTTGGGTTGCCAAAATTGCTAATATTTTTTCTTTTTGTGCGATCATCACATCTTTTATTGGAGTGACACTTAGCTTAACAGACTTTTTATCAGATGGCTTTAAAATTAAAAGAAATAAAAAAGGTAGGCTCTTAGCTTGCATCTTAACTTTTTTACCACCGTTAATCTTCTTATATGGTTATCAAAGAGTTTTTTTAACAGCTCTTCAATTCGCTGGAATTTTTGTTGCAGTGCTACTTTGTATTCTGCCGGCTTTAATGACGTGGAAGATAAAGGAAGCGAAATTTTATCAATCCTTTAAAGGACGAACTTTACTAGTTGTTGTTATTTTAATTGCTCTTGCGATAATTGGATTAGATATTTTAGAAGAGATGGGGCTGCTCAAAAATCTTATCAGCGGATACCTGAATCAAAATGTTTAAGTTAACCACAGATTTTGAGCCAAAAGGAGATCAGCCTCAGGCCATTGAAAAGCTCACTCGTGGTATAAAAGAAAAAAAAGAGAACCAAGTTCTTTTGGGCATCACAGGCTCCGGTAAAACCTTTACCATGGCAAGTGTTATTCAAAAAACTCAGAAACCCACTCTCATTTTAGCTCATAATAAAACTCTAGCAGCTCAGCTCTATCAGGAATTTAAAACATTTTTTCCTGAAAATGCCGTAGAATATTTCGTCTCATACTACGATTACTATCAGCCAGAGGCTTATATAGCTAGAACAGACACTTATATAGAGAAGGACCTAGCTATCAATGATACAATCGATAAGATGAGACTCAGCGCTACTCGCTCTTTAATTGAAAGAGATGATGTTATAATAGTCTCTTCGATCTCTTGTATATATGGCCTTGGTATTCCAGAGTATTATTCTCAAATGGTTCTATCTTTAAAGGTAGGTCAAGAGATCAGGCGTGATGATGTTTTATTACATCTCGTTGAGCTGAACTATAAAAGAAATGATTATGATTTATCTCGTGCAAATTTTAGAGTCAGAGGCGATGTTTTAGAAATAGTTCCAGCTTACGAAGATGATATAGCTTATCGTATTGAATTTTTCGGTGATGATATAGAGAGAATATCTATAATAGATCCTTTGACAGCTCAGATATTTAAAAGAGTAGAGAAAATAGAGATTTTTCCGGGATCTCACTTTGTAACTCCTGAAGATGTAAGATTTTTAGCAATAAATAGCATCAGAAAAGAGCTAGAAGATAGGATTATTTTTTTCGAAAAAGAAAATAAACTTATCGAAAAACAAAGAATCAAAGAAAGAACCATTTACGATATTGAAATGATGAAAGAGATGGGATTTTGCAAGGGAGTAGAGAACTATTCTCGTCATTTCTCTAAAAGATTACCAGGTCAGCCGTCTCCCTGTCTTATGGATTATTTTCCAAAAGATTTTTTGATGTTTATAGATGAGTCTCATCAAAGCATTCCTCAAATGAGAGCTATGTACAATGGCGATAGATCAAGAAAAGAGTCTTTAATTGAGTTCGGCTTTCGTCTTCCTTCTGCTTACGATAATAGACCCCTTAAGTTCGATGAGGTTTTTGAAAAACTAAATCAAGTAATTTATGTATCTGCAACACCATCTGATTTTGAAATAAATCAATCTCAAGGTGAAATAGTCGAGCAAATTATAAGACCCACAGGTCTTTTAGATCCAAAAATTGAAATTAAAAAAGCAACAGGTCAAGTAGATGATATTTTAGAAGAGATTAGAAAAGAGAAAGAAAAAGGCGGAAAAGTATTAGTTACAACGCTTACCAAAAGACTATCAGAGGATCTTTCTAAATTTTTAAATGACATTGATGTTAAAGCAAAATATCTTCACTCAGATATAGATACCCTAGAGCGTATTGCTATCATTAAAGATTTGAGGCTTGGAAAATTTGATGTTTTAGTCGGAATCAATCTTTTAAGAGAAGGGCTCGATATTCCAGAAGTAACTTTGGTTGCAATACTCGATGCTGACAAGCAAGGGTTTTTAAGATCAGAGACCGCTCTTATTCAAACTTGCGGAAGAGCTTCTAGAAA
>JAAKFW010000011.1 GCA_011064905.1 Candidatus Anoxychlamydiales bacterium
ATGATAGCCTAACGTGCTAATTCAAAAAAATAGTAGTATAAGACAAGCAATAAATGGGGCAAACAGGACTTGAACCTGTGACCGACGGGTTATGAGTCCAATTCTAAGTAAAACTCTGAATACATAAGAGTATTACAGAATCATTTTTCTCTATCAACAAAATTAAGATGCTGTTCAGATTGGTGCCAAAATATTCTCTTGTTTTCCAGTCATTTGCGGAAAAAGTGCGGAAAAATTTGGAGTTTTTAAAGTTTTCTTATGCTTGTAGGTAGGGATTGTCAGATTAAATTTTGTCTCTTATAACTAGTTATTGAATGATATTGGGTCAATATAAAAGTTAGCGTTCCTTTTTTATTCTTACATCTCTATGTTTTTTTAATTAAGGATCTAAAAGCTTATCAAGAGTTGTAAAAAATTAAACATAAGAACTTATTTGCGTAAGATGTGTGAGTAAATTAAGTTATCTTATGCAATATTTTAGATCTTATCATATTTCGCAAATAATTCTTTTATAGCTAAAAATCGAACTCTGTCTAAATGTTCTAAATCACTAAGGATGCTGATTGGATGGTTATTCAATTTCAAAGTTGCCTTGAAATTAGCCCCTTGTTCAAGTAGAAATTCAATGATATGGATAGGTATATTTTTGTTACCACATGCAGCATGAAGAGGAGGAACTTCATCTCTACATCTAAGTCGACCAATAATGCAATCCATACTTTGAGGGGTCAGTCTTATTATTTCTTTTATATCCTCTCCTATTTCAGGAGTGTAAGTTTCAAATGTGCTGTCAGCAAAAGGAAAGTTACATCCCGTGAAAAGCGCATCAAGAAGTTGTGGATTCCCCTTATAATCAATATTTCTGTCCTTCCAATAGCCCTCTAAACTGTCTTCGTAATCTGATTGATATTTGCTATATTTAGTCACAAGATCATAAGTTTTCCTGAGGTTTGTCAATTTTTCATGACAAATATTATTAAATTGCCTGTTAATCAATGAAATATTTTTAATTTGGCGCGCACAACTTTTTATTTCTTTTCTTGTGATTTTTGTTGGTTGAATAAAGATAAAGTCGACAATAGAACTATTTATTTCTACAGGCAGTAATGGAGCACTATTTGAATGAATAATTTCATTTTTAAATATTAAATTTTTAATACTTGATAAAACACTAAACATATAATTTCCTATTGTTTATTAGAAGGTAATTAATTTAACATTTAACTAAATTAAATTCAAGTGTTTTTTGTACTTTGTGCATGACAAAAAAATAATTTTAGAAAAAAAACAAAAGTTCTTTTCCTTATAAAAAGCAAAGAGGGTATTTTTTAATTAATTTGTTGTTGTAGTTTGTTGTGAACTAGTGTGAAATTAGTCCTTTTGATCTAACTGTTTGATAATGAGAATGGGGCAAACAGGACTTGAACCTGTGACCGACGGGTTATGAGGGAGGGGGTATTCTATTTTAACCAGTTCCATCCAATCTTTTATACGCATGATTATAAGGGAGTTGATTAATGGATGCAACAGGTTTTTGTCGGTTTTTAACGGTGCAATAGGAAGTTTAGTGCACCGCCATTGTACCGTATCTTAAAAAAGGAAGAATCCTTTACAAAATGATATTTTATATATTAGCTACTCGACAGGTATAGTTTTTTCTGAAATTTATATCTTGATAAAAAAAATATTGAAAAGAGATGTGATAATTGAACTTTTTTTGCTAAAATAAAATATAAATATTTAGAGTTAAAAATTACATGAAAAATTCTTATTCTGTAGAATCAATAGCTAATTCTTTCTTGAGGAGTTCATTTGCTGGCGATAATAGTATTACACCAATGAAGATTCAAAAATTAATATATTTAGCCCATGGTTATTCTTTGGTAATGCGAGACATATCACTCATTGATGAATTATTCGAGGCGTGGAGATTTGGGCCTGTATTGCCATCAATATATCATACATGCAAAAAGTATGGAAATAAGTCTATTTCAGATTATCTTAAAGAACCTGGATATGATTTATTATCAACGCAAAAAACAACTCTGCATATAAATGATCCTCAAGTAGTGGAAATAATCAATTTTGTATGGGAAAATTATGGATTGATGAATGCATTAGAATTATCAGATTGGACTCATGAAAAAGGTGGTCCATGGGATATTGTTATTGGTCAAAAAGGTGAACGGTTTAAAAATCAAACTATTGATAACGAGTTAATAAAAAAATATTTCGAAGAGCGAATGATTGATAATGGACTTTAAAAAACTTAAGAAACCAGCTCCTAAAGACGTAAACCCTAAGGATAATCCATCTGATTATACATCTGATAAGGCTTCTGATAGATTCTTGTATCTCAATTTTCGTTTTTTGAAGTATGGAACAAATGACAAGTTTCAAGGTGCGGCAATATTATTTTCTTTTTTTATATTTATTCTAATTATATTCACTATAACTATGGGTTTTATTTTTCCAAGTGCATGCGGATGGTCTGAAAAGTGTTTAGGGTGGCTTCAAAATACTTTTATTTTAATTATTGGAGTAGCGATAGGAAAATCTTTGAATGGTTCAAAATAATAAGATATAAAAATATTATAAATTTTAATTTTGCACATAATTTTGTGGATAATATAGATGTTTTTGAAATCCAGTAAATATTTTACTAATCTCTTTAGGTTTACCTAATTCAATAATTGCATCTCTAATAGAATTCTGATATTTAAGCCGTAGCAAGGGAGTTAATTTTTTTTGATCGAGCTCCTCTACTCCGACATTGACATAATGTGATAACACAAAATCAAGAAAGACCTGTTGGTTTGTATTGAATTCAGAGCTTAAGATAACTTTGGCTCTTGCTGCACGTTCTTCACGAGTAAGTACTGGGAGAGCATATGCTACATATGCTATCACATCGAACAGATCACTTTTCTCTGCATTGATGATCTTTCGAATTTCATTTAGTTGTTCATTACCGAAACCTTTCTCGGTTAGTCCCTGTAAGAGTTTTTTTCGTGTGTTAGGCTTGCTCCATAAGAGACGTAGCTCTTCTTCATTTTTGAAAAAATCTGGCAGTTTTCCGAATAGTTGTTCCATAAATTGTTGTGCAGACATTGGGGTTCCGTCAGAATGCCAGAAGGTAGTAGCTATCATATGCTGAATAGCGCGCTCTTTTCCATCAGCAAGTTTTATTTTAGTTTTTGTTTTCTTTTTGCATATGCAATGTATCTGATTGCAAATAGGGCACGGTTCTTTAGGGCATTCACATGGACTCATATTGCATTTAGAACATATTGATGGAGGCCTTTTTTCGCATTCACAAGGTCTAAAGCCACATTTAGAACATGGGCTGTCTTCCTCCGGAGGACCATCCCATTCCTTATCTTGAAAACGAAGATGAGCTTCCACAAAGTCATGAATCGTAAAGTAGTCCTTACCATCGTATAATCGTGTTCCTCGGCCAATTATCTGTTTGAATTCAATCATGGAATTGATTGGTCTCATTAATACAATATTGCGAATATTGCGGGCATTTACTCCTGTCGAGAGCTTCTGAGAAGTGGTAAGAATGGTGGGAATTGTTTTTTCATTATCTTGGAAGGTGCGCAAATGCTGTTCGCCTAATATGCCGTCATCGGCCGTCACCCGTTGGCAGTAGTTTGGCTCTTTACTTTTTTTCATTTCATTAATGAGGTCCCGCACTGCAAAAGCATGATTCTGTGTTGCACAAAATACAAGTGTTTTTTCATTCTGATTGATTTCTTTCATGAATAGTTTCACTCGGTGGGCTTCTCTTTCTTTGATTTCGATAATTTTATTAAAATCAGCCTCTGTATAACGCTTTCCTGTTTCAACTTCGCCTTCAATTAATTGGTCATCAGGCGTATAAACATAGTCATCGAGTGTTGTAGAATATTGCTTCACCTTGAAAGGGGTAAGGAATCCGTCGTTGATACCTTCCTTAAGAGAGTAGATATAGACAGGTTCGCCGAAGTAATTATAGGTGTCCACGTTATCTTTACGCTTAGGGGTTGCAGTTAAACCGAGTTGTGTAGCTGGAGAAAAATATTCAAGAATACCGCGCCAGTTGCTTTCGTTGTTTGCTCCGCCTCGATGGCATTCATCGATGATAATAAAATCAAAGAAATCTGAGGGATATTCTCCAAAATATGGTGATGGTAGATTGTCTTTTGATTTTCCACTCATGAATGTTTGGAAGATGGTGAAAAATAGACTGCCATTTTTGGGTACTTTACCTTTCTTTTTAATGTCTTTTGGATCAATACGTACTAAAGCATCTTCAGGAAAAGAGGAGAAGTCATTGAAGGCTTGATTGGCAAGTATATTTCGATCTGCTAAAAAAAGGATTCGTGGACGGCGAGATGGTTCTCTGCTCAAGTTCCAACGACTATGAAATAATTTCCATGCAATTTGAAATGCGATGAATGTTTTTCCTGTGCCAGTTGCCAGAGTGAGTAGAATACGCTGTTGATTTTCTGCAATAGCTTTCATGACTCGTTCTACGGCAATATCCTGGTAGAAACGATTTGTATGTGAACCTCCTTTATCTTCGAAAGGAACATCAGTAAAGCGATTTCGCCAAGTGTTTTCTTTTGAGAAAGTCATATTCCATAGCTCTTCTGGAGTGGGATAGGTCAGTACTTCTCTTTCCTTTCCAGTCTCCATATCAATGCTATAAATGCTTTTTCCATTGGTGGAATATGTAAAACGAATCTTTAATTTGTTTGCATAGTTCTTTGCCTGTGAAAGACCTTCTGTCATTTTAGCTTTTTCTTGTTTTGCCTCAATTACTGCTATTTTTTGATTACGGTATACAAGAACATAATCTGCCTCTAGCCCTTTAGTGCGGCGCTGGCGTCCTTCGATACGACCTGGAGTGATAATATGCTCTCTTAAAATTTTACTGCCCTCAACAACGCCCCAACCAGCCGCTTTTAATGCGGGATCAATATAAATTGCTCTGGTGTCTGCTTCGTTTAAAGGTTTTTCTTTCATAAGTTTCCTATAAAGGCTTGATGCAAGAGTGATTTCTTGAGTCTTTCTAAAGCTGTGAGTTTCTTTTGATAGATAGACTTGAGATGTTCGGTTTCAGCTTTCATCTTATCCAGGTTTGTTATTATGTTCTTTTGCTCCTCTAATGAAACGGGAAACCAAATTGACTCATTAGATAGAATAGTAGCGTTGATGTTTGCCTGATTAATTGATTCTGAAGCTTTTTGTTTAATCTGTTCTTGGAAAAGTTTTGAATTTATAAAATAGTTTAAGTACTGAGAAAATAGTGATTTTTTATCAGGAGAAACTCTGATTAAATAAGATGCAAAGCAATAATCTCCCTCTAAATCAAAAATACCTGTTTTTCCAACAAGCTTGATACTATTAGTGCGGTTGAATAATACATCATTAGGAAGAAGTTTATACTTCTCAAATTCAGAATTATCTATGTCAACATATTTCATTTTTCCTGTATCAATCAATCGACCATCTTGAACCTCTCCCATGCGAAATATTTTAAAACCTTTTTTCTCATTATTCATTGATAGAGAAAGCCCATATTGAGTCATAGCAATATCGCCAATTTTTTTCTTTACCCATCCATTTTTTGGTTTAGCTATTGCTCGATTAAGATAGCTCTCAAAAAGAGACCGGCTGTTTTGGAGGTTTTTTTCGGTGTTGGCTTTTGCAATGTCGATGTCTTTAAATAATTTATTGAGGATATGGACGATTCTCTGCTGTTCGGAAAAAGAAGGGAGTGAAATAGAAAGTTCTTTAAAATTATTTAGAGATACTCCTCCAATAAGACCAGCCATTACATCTTTAAATTGTTTGGCAAAAATATCGCTCAAACAATAGTAGAAGATTAGTTGGTTGCAATTTTGATTTGTAGGGTTAATTGCAAAAAGCTTGTTGCCGAAATAGATATCTCTGTCTGTGACAGCAATTTTTTTTCCAGCGCTTCCTCCTTCTGCACATATTAAAATAGTATTTGCAGGAGCTAATTTGAAACGATCGTATTTAGTCTTTGGTATTTTTACATCAGATTCATAAGTAATTTTATGATCAAAACCAACGTCTTTTGTTCCTATATATGGAATGCCTTCAGTTAAACCTTTAAAATGTTTTTCTTTCTCATTTTTATTAATGCTGTTGCCATTAAAAATCTGACCTAGTTCCCCAAATTTATATTTTTTCCATTCTTTTTTATTCATAGCAAACTCTTAACGTTTTTCATTACTTTAGCGCTCTCATCAGACAATGCAATGATTTCGTTCAAGATTTCTATTGGGTTGAGATGAATGGTTTCTTTGCAATTAGGATTCTTTACGGAGAGGTCGAAAGTTTTTTGGTCAACATCCTTTATGCCTAAGCTCCAGCTTTTAAGAGAATCAACAAAGGTTTTTTGCAGTTCAATAAATTCAGCAAGATCAGTATCATTTAATGGATTTGTCTTGCCAAGTTTACGTCCTGGATCTAGTTGATAAAACCAAGTTTTTCTTGTAGGAGAACCTTTTTTGAAGAAAAGCACTACTGTTTTCACACCTGCTCCCAAGAACGTTCCCCCAGGACAATCGAGTACTGTATGGAGGTTGCAACTTTCTAAAAGGAGTTTACGTAAGCTTATGGAAGCATTGTCAGTGTTGGAAAGAAAGGTGTTCTTAATGACTATTCCAGCTCTTCCTCCAGCTTTAAGCATCTTGATAAAGTGCTGAAGAAATAGATACGCTGTTTCTCCAGTGCGAATAGGGAAATTTTGCTGCACTTCTGGACGTTCTTTGCCGCCGAAAGGAGGATTAGCTAAAATCACATTGAAGCGGTCTTTTTCTTGAATATCATTGATGTTTTCGGTAAGCGTATTGGTGTGTAATATATTAGGGACTTCAATGCCATGTAGAATCATATTCATAATTGCAATTACATAGGCGAGAGATTTTTTTTCTTTTCCACAGAAGGTATGAGATTGGAGTGTAGTAAGGTCTTTAGTGGTTAGATTGTTTTTAGATTTTAAATAATCAAAAGCTTCACATAAAAAACCTGCGGAACCGACTGCACCGTCATAAATAGTCTCTCCAATTTTTGGCTGAACAACTTGTATAATGGTTCGAATTAATGCACGAGGAGTATAATACTCACCGCCATTACGGCCCGCATTTCCCATTTTCTTTATCTTAGCTTCATATAGGTGTGACAGCTCATGTTTTTCGTTCTGAGAACGGAAGCTTAGTTCATCAATATGATCAATGATATCACGTAGAGTGTAACCGCTCTGAATACGGTTTTTGATCTCTCCGAAAATCTCACCTATTTTGTATTCAATGGTGTTTGAACTGGTTGCTTTAGCTTTGAAACTATATAAATAAGGGAAAAGTTTTTGATTGACGAAGGATAGTAAATCATCACCAGTCAGAGTAGCATTGTGATCGATTTTGCCATCTTGATCTTTAGGTGCAGCCCAGCTTTCCCAGCGATAAGATTTTTCAAGAATGTATTCATAAGGCTTTCCATTTAATTCAGATTCTAAAGCTTTGTCATTTTCAAGTGCATCAAGATATTTTAAAAATAATATCCATGAAGTTTGCTCAGTATAATCTAACTCACTAGTACATCCTGCATCTTTACGGAGGACATCATCAATATTTTTAAAAACTTGTTCAAACATAGATTTTCCTTTTTTGATTTAAATGGGTTTTGTCGAATAGTGTTGATTCTAATATATTTCACTATCATTAACAATACAACAAGTTGTAAGAACTTACTGTTCCATTTTTATATCAGTGATATTTTAAATTGAAATATAAAATATATTTTAGCATCTAATTTCAATAAATATCTTAAGTATACGTAATTATACTAAAAGTGGTATTATTAATTAAGTTAAATTAATTTATTAACAATTTATGTAATTTTATATAAAATTTAGGTTTTAATTATGTCTAAAAAAATATTATTTAATACTAATTCTTTAGAGCCATTCCCTCTAAGCAGATCTAAAATAGACCTCTTCCTTAAATGTCCCAGATGTTTTTATTTGGATAGAAAAATAGGAATATCTCAACCTTCAGGACCTCAATTTTCTCTTAATATGGCTGTTGATGCTTTGTTAAAAAAAGAATTCGATATACATAGAAAAAATAAAACTTTACACCCTTTTCAAATGAAAAATAATATAGATGCTATTCCTTTTGATCATTCCGATATCGAAAGATGGAGATTTAATAAACAGGGAATTCGCTATTTACATGAGAAAACAAATTTTGAAATATTTGGTGCAATTGATGACGTTTGGATGTTACCTAACGGTGAATTAATAATCGTAGATTATAAAGCCAAAGCTTCTAAAGATGATCCAAGTACTTTTTTGATTCCCAAGACAAAGAAAAATGGCAAAATAGATGTACAAGAACTGTATAAGATTGGCTACAAAAGGCAGATCGAAATATATCAATGGCTATTTAGAAAAAACGGTTTTAAAGTTTCAAATACTTCTTATTTTATTTTTGCAAATGCTCAAAAAGATAAAGATGGGTTTTATGATAAATTAGATTTTAAAAAGCATCTTATTGCTTATGAAGGAAATGATGATTGGGTTGAGGCTACTTTGATAGCTATTCATAAATGTTTGAGCAAAGATACTTTGCCCGAAGCGAGCGAAGATTGTGAATATTGTAAGTATAGAAGTAAAATTGCTGAACATGAGTCCTTATGAAATATTAAGTTTTTATCAAATCTAGAAGGTTACATTGTTTCAACAACCGTAGCCTTAAATTTTTTCGTAGAGTGTTTCTGATAGTTTCTTAATTTTGTAAAAAGCCTTCATTAGCAATGGATAAACTTCGACATTCGTATCTTGAAATACAAAGCTCACCCACGTAGTGATAGTTACTTCAAGTTCTGCCGTTTGCTGGGGAATCCAATCTGAATCAAATGTAATAGGGATATTATCTATTGAAATATCACCTGGTGCAGCTGTTATTGATCCCGCAGGCGCTGATATAACCGGGTTTTTTCCAGTGAGTCCAGCTTTGTAAGTTTTTTGCTCTGTTCGGGTTTGTTCTGAAAGAAAGTTATGTTTGTTATCATTCAGAATTTGGCAGAAATTCTGCAACCATTTATCACCACAGGCATGTGGTTGCAGATCTTCAATCAAGGAATAAATATCTGGGTGAACAATTTTTAGATCTGGTAGATTATTTTTTATACTCTTCTCGAAAGATTGTTTGTCTTCACCGTATGGGAAGTAATTTTTGTTCTTGAAGGGCCGATTATTTTTCTTGTGATTGGGGATAATTAGAGCTTTATTTATATCTTGGGCCATGTAATCTAGAGCCGATCTCAAATTTTCCATAGCATTTTTGATGTCGATGCGTAGAGTAGTAGGTATAGTCTTATCTTTGAGTGACAGATCATAAACATTCTTGATATTTATCAATCTATCTTCTTCATGTTTTAGTAAGTTTTTAATGTCGTCATTACGCATCATGTACTACCAATGTTGAGTTATTATATTACTTGGTTAAAACTGATGGGGCAAACAGGACTTGAACCTGTGACCGACGGGTTATGAGGGAGGGGGATTACAAGTCTAACCAATATCAACCAATCGCTATGAGTATTATAATAAAGTAGATAGGCTTAAAAGTATATTGGTTAATACTGAATAACGTTGGTGCAATGTGTAATTCACTGCACCGTTTTTGCAACGCAAATATGAAATGTTTAAAATGTAGTTGTAATATAAAACTTGCTTTATGCCAAAGTTTTTAATAATTTAGGAACTATTCTATATTCAATAGAATCTTCTGGTATATGTAAGATGCATGATAAAGTTTGTTTTTTTTTGGTGTCATTATTAGATGTATTTATTATAACAATTTTCTTTGATGAAACATTATTATTTTTAGCAAATAAAGCTAGTGAGTTTATCAATTCACTATCATAAGAATTAAAATTGATGCCACAAAAAAATAATTTATCAGCTTCTTTCATCCAATCATTAAATTGGATTTCTACCGAATAAAGTTTTATTAACCCATTAGAATCATTAGGAAAAAAGGAAAAGCGTTTTTGTACTAAGTTGAATATTTCAAGAAACTCATTTTTTTGTCTTAAGGGGCTGTTAATTTTTTTTAATAAAGAGGGTTCGATATCTTTAAAAATAGTATGATTTCGAGCTATTTCAGAAATAGTTTCTGTTGGAAAAATCATAGACATTGGTTTCTTACAGGAGCCATGTAGATAGATTATGTTGTCATGATTTAGGTCTAATGTGTCTAAAGCATTGTCCCAATTGATGGTCGCAATAGCTATATCATCATTAAAAAAGCCTTCTTTTTTTAAAATATCTAAAGTGTTTTTGTTGAATATTAAATCTTCATTTTTAAATCTTTTGGCTAGTTCTAATCTAGTGGAAGTAAAAGCTGCGAGATGATTTAATGCCATTAATTGGCGATCAGGAATTAATTTATTATCTAAAGCTCCCCTAGATGAAAGAAAAAGCTCACTAAAAAAATGTCTTTCTTGATCAGCTAAACTGGATAATGGCAACATTGAATCTGGGCTTTTTTCGGAGTTTATTAAAAAACTCTTTGTTTTTAAAGATTCGATGTCTTTATATAATTTCTTTAAAGGGATTATTCCATTTTCAATACATCCATTTCCTATAAAAAACACTTTTTTTATCATAATGATAGCCTCATTTTCTCTTTTTACGTAAACAAAAAATACATTTTCTTTGATGCCTAACAATAAAATTTCTTGGTCTTTTTTGAATGCTAGACCCACAATCACATCTAAAAAAATACTTCACATGAGTGCCAGGAAAAACTTCTTGGGGATGTTTATCATTTTTTTCGTAATCCCATGCCTTCACAGCTTCGGGGCTTATTCCAGCAATTGAATTTTCAAAAATTAATATTTTTCCCGCACATCGTGGACAACCACATTTGCCCTTACCAGTTCTTCTATTAACAGATTGCACCCATATGTAATGGCATTTGGAGCATTTCCACTTAAGTTTTTTCGCTGAATGTGGAGAAATTGTTTGAGGATTCTCATCGATTAGTTCAGAAGCAATATTGGGATAAAGTTTTAGTAAATTGTATTTAGGACCGACAGTTTGTTTAGAACAGCAAGAGCAAACATTTTTGCGTGTGGTGACATTAAGTATTTTATCTTTCCATTCATAACCACAGGTATTGCATATCCACCGTACCACTTCACGAGAAAAGGGTGCGACTTCATTAGGTTGTAATTGTCCATTGTTTTTAAAATCCCAAAACTTAATTACATGTGGGTGGGTTTTATTTAATAATTGATTCACAAAATGTCGCCCTCTATTAAGTCTCAATTTTTCATACAATTGATTATTGACAAAGTGCAAATCATTCAAAGCAGGTTTTAGTTTAGATTCTGAAACCAGCCCCCAATCCAATATTTTTCTTAAAATACTTTTATAAATCTCATGACAGATCTCATCAGATGAACTAGCTATTATTGACAAAGACTTATTACTAATATTGATTTCTTTTAATCTTACATCTCTAATTCTAATAATTTTCATATCCTTCTGTAACAAAAAAATAGTTTTTTTTTCATCAGATTTCAACCGATCTTTATGAAAATAATAAGAATCCCATTCAATAGCTACTTTAATATCCTTTAAATACACATCTATTTTGGTATTCCCTACTTTATAATGAAGTTCTGGAGAAAAATATCGATCCAGCTCAGAATACAGTCTTAGTTCAGGTAAAGTAGGCGCATTTCTGCATTTCGGACACCCATGGCCTCTCACTCGATGGGCAACTCTCATTTCATAAGTATGACTTTTCCTATATTTACATATCCACTTTCCTTTTCTTCCCGATCCGGGAGTTACTTTCTTTAAGGTTAATAAATTATCCTTATGCCATTCTGACAATAGGTGGGGATATAAAAAAGCAACGGATTTTTCAAAAGAAATATTTGTTCTAAAAGGCTCGCATTCTGGGCAATTATTCCCCCCTTTCATACGAGTGTTGATACATGCTTTCCATGTTAGATGTTTAGAGTTAACAGAACATTTCCAAACAATTGCTTTTGCATAAGGGATGGAAATATTCTTTAATTTAACTTTTGGATTACACTCTTGTTTAAATTCTTTTAGTATTTTTTTTGGAAGCTGGTAGTAAGCGCTTTCCTTTTCATGTAACTTCTGATTAGAACAAAATGGACATCCCGTCCCGTTTACACGATGAGCAATTGAGCATTTCCAAATATGATACGGTTTAGATAAACAACGCCAATATACTTTAACATTTGATTGAGGGCGTAGTTGATTGGGTGATAAATTGAGGTTCAAGGAAAAATCCCATTCATCTATTAAGGAAGGATATAATGTTGCTAAACAATTAGAAGAATTAACTTTTTTTCCTGCACAATATGGACAGCCATTTCCTTTGTTTCTATTATCCACTGTTGAAATCCATTCATGAGAAGGATCTTTAGAACAGAACCACCAAATTTTTTTACCTGAAGAAACAGAAACAATCAATGGGTTAAGCCTCCCATTTTTTTTAGGGTGAAATTCCTTTGCTAATTTTGGATTACAAATAGCTAGAGATCTATTAGAGTCTAATTTGTTTCTACTACAAAAAGGACACCCTGTTCCAGAAAGGGTACGATGGCATACTTTAGAATAATATTCATGACCATTAGAGCATTTCCACCAAGCCTTTTTATTTGATCCCGATTTTAACGAATAAGGGTCAAATTCAGGATTTTTTTCTAAAATTAATTCTTTAAATAATAAAGGAGCTTTTTCAAAGAGCATATAAAACCATTTGCCGATTGCTAGAATAGTAAACGAAGCGTGGATAAAAGAGAACCTTCTTATCGTTTTGCCCATTCAAAGAAAAAGCCTTCTCATCAATAAGCCGTACGACCGCCTGACGACAGCCTGCTTTTCTTAAGAAATATTATTTAGAAAACAAAGTAATTCTTTAATATACAAACTTATTTCGAGCTGTCCTATAATAAACGCCATAATTACCAAATCTCAAAAAAGCCATAACTATGCTTAAATCAAAACATCTTGTCTGGATCTTAGGAGCTATTTTACTAACAACACTGACTTCTTGTTACAACTTCAATGAAGAGGAACGTTTAAATTATATTAAAATGGGAATGTCGCAAAATTCTTTAACTAGTCTAATGTACGCAGGTTCAGGGCATAAAGGAGCCGGCATCATTAGTGAAGACGGTAAGTCTTATGAAGCTTGGGAGTTCAACATTGGTGTTAGACAAAGACCGTATTACTTTTTTTTTCATGACGGTAAATTAGTGAAATGGGGTCAGCCTGAAGATTGGAAAACCCAGCCTAAAGCCACTTTAGATATTAATACAAAGTCAGACATAAAGATTGAGAAAAAGCATACGGAATGAAAGGAATATTAATGCTAATCACTGTATTAGCATCTGCTATAGCATTTGCTGAAGATATTTACACTTTCAGGTCATCTTCTTGGGAAAAGCCAAAAGGGGTTGCTCCAGAAAGACAAAACTTTAGTTATGTAGCTATCGGAGGTCTTATCCCTAATCTAACTTACGGTCACCGCATAACTGTAAGACCTAACCTGCAGATAGACGTTTCAGGAGGGTTCTCAACTATAATTAAACACCATAGTTTCGATGTAACTTTGAAAGGATTACTTAGGTATAAAGAGAGTTGGTACATAGGAGGAGGTGTTAAAGGCGAAACGGTTTACTCTAGATATATAAAGTTTAAAGGAATCTATTCGGTACTTACACATGGCTGGGATACTTCAAAAGACTTTAAAGAAATAAGCGTCATTTTTCCTTTTTCCAAAACTAAAGGACTCTCATATAAACCCAGTATTAGTGTAAAATATGGATGGAAATTATAAGGAAGATGAGCTGTTTGGTAATAAGTCAAATTTCATTTTAATGGGGTAATTTTGATTTTAATTTTTCGCCTTTCGTTATTAATTTGTTGCTGAATAGTGATTTTAATGAAAGGCGAAGTTTATTGTTTTCTATATATTTTTTAACATTTACGTAAGTTTTAGATGGATAATTTGCATCACTACTAAGAGAAGCTAAAATAGCATTTAATACAAATAAAGTTTTTTCCCTTTTTTGTTGTTTAATCGCGCTGAGAATAAGCTCCCATGTAGAATTGTTCATAAGGATAAGAGGGTTATTTTTAGGGTTACAATCATAATCTTTACAAATTTTATTTTGTTTAATATGCTTGTTATAAAGGTTATCAAAACATTCAAATTCTGGATAGCATTCTCCATAAATTATTATAGGTTGAATAACTCCTTCAAAATTGAAGTTTTTTTTGTAATCCAAGGCTCGTTGTATTACTTGAAGAGGTCCTGGAGATTCTTTACCTTTACCTTTTTTTCTTCTGAGAGGAGTTAAGAAACGTTTCTTTAATTCCTCTATTGAACCCTTTTTAAGAGAATCTTGTACAAGGGCATTTTTTAGTTCTATAATTATTTTTTTTTCGGGAGAGATGTCAATTATTATATCACCATATTCGCCTCCTTTCTTTGTATTTATTTTATGGCAACTTTTATCTGGAAATATTGGTTTTGTTACTTTAAAAACATAATCCTGAAAAGCTTGGCCTTTTTTATCTTTTAAGTCATTTGTCTCCTTACATTCAGTAAAAACAAGATGAAAGGGAAGCTCAGATATAGCATTTTCCATTTGATCTGGTCTGAAGCAATAAGCTCTATCTTTGACTTTTATTAAAGGTTTTCCTCGGACTTGGATATCTAAATACAAATTTTCACAAAGAGTGTTTTTTATTTGATCCATTTGATACGGCTTGCTAGCACAATTTTGACTTAGTAAGTTTAAAACTCTTTCCCCTAAGTGATCTGGTAAAGATTTAAATGGTTTTTTTGTATCCAATATCATAGGTTCTTTTGCAATAAGATGTATGTAAGTTTCAAAAAGAGCATTATTAAATTCCTCAATAGACATTTTAAATAAGCGTTGGAAGTTGTCGTTCCAAAAGGTGTTTTCGTACATTGAGGCTTTGTCAATTGCGCTGAGTGGATCTGTTTTAATCCTAGAATAATATTCCATTATTTTAGATGAACAAATAGGCTTTTGTTTCATGATGACATTAACATACTCGAGAATGTGATTAGCAATTAGAAATGATCCTACTAGTGAAAATTTATTAGTTGAGATCTTATCACTAGAATATGTTCCTTGTTCTAGATTGTCAATTTTATAAATTAATAAAAGGTGGATGAGACGAAATGCTTTATTATCAAGAAATAATAGGTGATTTGGATTGTTCTTTATAAATTCTAGGATTTGTTGCTGATATTTTCCTTTGCAATAGGTTTTGATTAATTCATCATTAGCTTCTTGAATGTTTTTTATTTTATGGAAGCGAATAGCGCATTTAGAGATCTGATATAAAATATTTTTGTGTTCGGTCAAATGAAGCTGATTTAGAAGATGTTTTATGAGAGAGTCAATCGATATGTTTATAAGTTCTGGATGTATGTGAAAAAGAGATAATCTTTTATATGAGTTTGTTTGCATCTGTTTTTTAGGTGTTTTTGAGAATAATAATTTTAAATGATGTTTTGCAAAAAAGTCTACTGGTTTATTTTGAGCTAATTTTAAGAAAGAAATGGGGCAAACAGGACTTGAACCTGTGACCGACGGGTTATGAGTCCGTTGCTCTAACCAACTGAGCTACTGCCCCTAGAAAAGTAAACAACTATAATAA
>JAAKFW010000110.1 GCA_011064905.1 Candidatus Anoxychlamydiales bacterium
ATATATTGTATCAAATTCATTGATATTTTTTAAGTTTAATTTAATCTATTCCAAAGATTAAATCTTTTGTTATTTTGTGGATAATAGTTTATAATTTATTTAAAAAAACATCAATTAAAAAATTTTTATGAATAAATTCAATTATTTATTAGAGATAACATCAAAGCTGCTTGGGCCGGATGGATGCGAGTGGGATAGAAAACAAACTTTTGAAAGTATAAAAAAATATTTTATAGAAGAGGTCTATGAGCTAGTGGACGCTATTGAATCAAATGATGATCTAAATATACTAGAAGAAGCTGGAGATGTTTTTTTTTTAGTAGTTTTTTTATCAAAAATAGCTGAGACAAAAAATAAGTTTAAAATAGATGAGGTTATTCAAAATATTACTGATAAGATTATTAGGCGTCATCCTCATGTTTTTTCTGATGTAAAAGTAAATTCTTTAGAAGATATCGTAGATAACTGGAATAAAATCAAGAAAACAGAGAAAAATAAAAGTAATAGAAAATCTTTATTTGACTCTGTGCCAAAGAGTATGCCTTCTCTTTTAAAAGCTCAAACAATTATTAAGATTTTAGATAGTAAGAAATTACTTGAATACAAAAAAAAACTTAAAACTCAAAAAGAGATTGAAGACACTCTTTTGGATCTAGTGATTCAAGCAGAACTAAAAGATCTTGATATTGAGATGCTTTTAAAAAATAAATTAAAAATGTTATTAGGTAATTTTGATAAAAAAATTACCGGAGATGATCTCAAAGCGTTAAAGATTGATTCTTAAGGCTGCTGTCTTCCGACTCTGACCTGGTTCGAAGATCTTTATTCCTCAAGGTCCCCGGTAAAAATATCTATAAATATAGCAAAAAATATAAATTGCTACAAGTGTATTATTTTACTCCTTTATGAGGCATAGCACTCAAATTCAATAAATAAGTATCAGGGAAGAATTTAGCTAAAATCTTAGCTGCATTATCCCCGTTTTGAGCCATAAGGTTGGCTGAGTGGAGACAAAGTCCAACCCCAAATCCTTTTCCAAAGCCTGTAAATATAATATCTGAATTCCCGGCGATTACAGTGACATCATTACTAAGTAAATTCTCTTTTCCAATAATTTTTTGAAATGTTTCAAAACCTATATCTTGAGTATCAGAATTTGAAATTAACTTTACCGCATATGTTTTTTTGGAAAATGTATCAGTATAAAGATCTACTGCACTTATTGATTGTACATTTAAAAGGCTAGCTAGCTCTTTTTTAGAGATTTTATATGACCATTTAGATTCAGCTCTATTTATTGCAGCATGAGGTGCTTCAACTCCCACTTTCGGAGCCCACCAATCCTTTCTAAATATTGTATGAAAAGCAGCTGTTTTTCCAGCTGAGTTTTCTGTCCAAGTAGCTGCAAAAGGTCTGCTTTCTCCTTTATCTGAAAGAACTAAGATAATATGTCTTGTTCGATCTACAGCATTAGATACATGTGAATCTAATTGAATGACAGCTCTTCCTTGATATCCGATTTCATCTGCAGATACATGCCAAAAAGCTTCTTTGTTCCTTTTAACATGTGAATATGCTGTTGTTCTAGCGGCTATTGTAATTGCTGCCATAACTTCATTTTCCATTGGGTATGGAAATTGAGGAGTTAGAGTAGATTTTAAGTAAGATTCAATATTTACATCATTGATGATATGGATTTTGTTTTTCACTTTAAAAACACAAATCGCTCCGTTATATTGAATGCCATTTACTAAAAGAGATGAATTTTTTGATTTTGGAACAACATATATTTGATGAATTCCAGGATACTCTTCACCCCACTTTATACCAGTAGATGTTGCCTTCAACATAAAACGTTTTCCTGTTAAAGACGATGTTATTCTAGAGCCGTCTAAAGGGTTCAAAACCACGTATGATCCTTTGGACTCTAATAGTGCCTCATCAACATTTTTAGCTAATAAAACCTGAATATTCTCTGGTTTATCTGTTTGTGTAGTGTAATTTTCTACAGCAAACAAGAAGCTTGTAAATGTTATAAAAAATATTAAAAAAGAAAAAGCCTTTTTCATTTTAGCTCTCCTAACTTATTTGGGAAAATTTTTCCCATATGTTCGTATGCAATTTTTGTAACTTCTCTACCTCTAGGGGTACGTTTTATAAAACCTAACATTATTAAATAAGGTTCATATACTTCTTCTAATGTAGTCTGCTCCTCACCAAGTGCAACCCCAATAGTTTTAATTCCGACAGGACCACCAGCAAAGTTATCGATTATTAGGCTTATGATTTTTTTATCCATTTCATCTAAACCGATCTCATCTATAGATAACATTTTTAAAGCTAAGTTAGCAACCTCTTTATCGATTATTTTTTTGTGATTCATCTGAGCGTAGTCTCGGACCCATTTTAATAAATTATTCGCTATTCTTGGGGTTCCTCTTGATCTTTTAGCAATGGTATTAGCTCCAAAAGAATCTATTCTTACATTTAAAATCTTTGCGGATCTAGTTATTATTTGCTGAAGGTCTTTAGGTGTGTAAAAATCTAATCTTGCATTAAACAAAAAGCGAGATCTGAGTGGCGATGATAAAAGTCCAGATCTAGTTGTTGCCCCAATTAATGTGAATTTATTTAGTTTAACGCTAACGCCTCTTGCATTCGGGCCACTATCTATTAATAGATCTAAAGTAAAATCTTCCATTGCAGGATATAGATACTCTTCAATAGCTTTATTGAGCCTATGGATTTCATCAATAAATAGTATGTCTCCATCTTTTAAAGAGGTTAAAACCCCAGCTAGATCTCCTGGCTTTTCAACAATTGGTCCAGAAGTTACTACAATATTAGTATTCATAGTTTTTGCAATGATATTTGCAATTGTTGTTTTTCCAAGCCCTGGAGGACCTGAAAAAAGCATGTGGCCTAAGCTATCATTTCTTTTTTTTGCAGCTCCAATAAAAATATGAAGTCTTTCTTTAATATTTTTCTGTCCGACAAATTCTTCTAAACTAATTGGTCTTAGCGGCAGCTCAAATGGTTTGTCTTCTGTTTTTAAGCTAGAGTGAATAAAATTTTCATCCATATTTTTTGCTCCAAAAGATAAAAATATAACTTTTTTAATAATAATTCTAGCAAGAAAAATATTGAGACGCTATATCTATTTACTAAAGCAATAAAAAAAAGGAAAAAAAATGACTCTGCTTGCAGATGAATATATAGAAAAACTTGCTAACAAGGGAATGATTGAACCTTTTGAAAGAAATCAAATTAAACAATCTAGCACAAAAAAAATAGTAAGCTATGGCCTTTCTAGTTATGGTTATGATTTGAGAGTTGCTGATGAGTTTAAGGTTTTTACAAATGTATATAGCTCAATTATCGATCCTAAAAATTTTTCTGAAGACTCATTTGTTGAGATTAAAGCGCCAACTTGTATAATTCCCCCAAATTCTTTTGCCCTTGCTAGATCCGTTGAATATTTCAGAATTCCTAGAAATATTTTAACTATATGTATTGGAAAATCTACTTATGCAAGATGTGGGATTATCGTAAACGTTACTCCGTTTGAACCTGAATGGGAAGGTTATGTTACTTTAGAAATTTCAAATACAACTCCTCTTCCTGCAAAGGTTTATGCAAATGAAGGGCTTGCCCAAGTTTTATTTTTTGAAGCAAAAACCGAATGTCGGGTATCATATGCAGATAGAAAGGGAAAATACATGAAACAAACAGGAATCACTATTCCTAGGTTGTAGAATTATTTATAATTAATTATAAAAACTTGAAAATAAAGCTATAAAGAATTAGTAGTTTAATTATATGAAAGAAAATAAAAGTAATAAAAGTATTGCATCGAAAATCTTTACAATGGTTTTAAGGTCATGGTGGGTAATTCTATTTATGCTGATATGTATAATCGGCTATGACATGGGTATAAAAAAGAGGAAAGTAGCTATTATTGAAATGAAAGCTAAATACAACAATCTCCTAGCTCAAAAAAATCAAGATGCAGCGAAAAAAGAAGATCTTTCTCTAAAATTATTATCTCAAAGTGATCCTTCATGGATTGAGCAAGTGTTAATGAAAGAGCTTGGAGTTGTTCCTGAAAATAAAATCAAAGTTCACTTTAAAAATTAATCTTTCTTTTTTTGTCTGAAATGAAGTAAAAAAGTAATAGATGACAATATTTTATTTAGTACTAGCTTTAGTTTGTTTGTTAGCGTTTTCAGCTGTATTATCTGCATCTGAAACTTCGCTTTTCTCTCTTTCTTCATTTACAATCAATGCATATAAAACCTCTCAAGACAAAAGAAAAAACCTTATTTTCGAGCTTCTACACACCCCAAGAGATCTTTTAGTTACTATTATGATGCTAAATATTTTTGCAAATATCTTAGTTCAAAATACCGTTTCATCTCTTTTTGGAGAGCTCTCTTCTTGGTTTCTTAAGGTTGGTATTCCACTTGTTTTAACACTGTTTTTTGGAGAGGTTATCCCAAAATCGATGGCTCTTCCTAACAATAAATTTATCTCATATCGCTTAGCTCCATTTGTTTCTATAATCTTTAAAATCGTAAAACCCATTCGCATTGTTATCACAAAAGTTACAACATACATTTCTAGAGCAATGTTCTTTTTTTTGAAAAAAGAAAAACCTCTCTCAATAGAAGAGCTCGAGCATGTTATTGAAAAATCAAGTGAAGAAAATCTTCTTACTTCGGATGAGATGGATCTGGTTAAAGGTTATTTATCACTTCATGATTCTAATGTAAAAGAGCTAATGACTCCTAGAGATGAGATTTTATATTACGATATTAATACACATACAGATGAGCTGACAAAAGTTTTTGCGGAGAAAAAATATTCAAGAGTCCCAATATGTGATGTTAAATTAGATGAGATATTGGGAATGTTATCTATGAAGAGCTTTTTTTTACATAAAGATGATTTTAAAACTTCAAAGGATTTAGAAAAGTATTTAAAAAAGCCTTTCTTTGTAGCGGAGTCTATGAATGCTTTTTCTCTTCTTTTGGAGTTAAGAGATAGAAGAGAAAATATCGCTATAGTTGTAAATGAATATGGGTCGATCATTGGCCTTATTACTCAAGAAGATTTAACAAATGAGGTTTTAGGTGAAATATCTGATAAAAAGGATAAAAAACAAAAATATACTATCTCTAAACAAAACGAAATTATTGCATCAGCTAAAATGGAAATTGATGATTTAGAAGATCTATTTAACATAAAATTGGAGAGCTCTTCTGCCTCTGTAACAGTTGGCGGGTTTTTAACAGATGAATTAGAGGACATTCCAAAAGCAGGGGATAAATTAGAGAAAAACAATTTACTTTTTTATGTTTTATCTGCAGATCCAAATCGTGTAAGAAGAGTCTATATCAGACAATTAAAACCTTCTAAAAAAAGAAGGTCTGACAGTCAATCACCCCTCCCTAAAGGAAGGGGCTTGAACCGTGAGGATCAAGGGTAACTGGTTGAGAAGAGAACTAACAGGGAGATTTAAATAATGTTAGTAGCCGTTAAAACAGAGAAAAGACAACAGACCAACGAGTGCCACCTCAGCTTGTTGCTCTCTGCTATGCAATTAAACAAAGTTCAAAGACTTAGTGTTGCACAGGAAAAA
>JAAKFW010000111.1 GCA_011064905.1 Candidatus Anoxychlamydiales bacterium
AATGGAGGTGGAGAGAATCGAACTCTCGTCCTTATCAAACTCGAATACTAATGACTACATGCTTAGAGTCTCCTTAAATTAATCGATCTAAACGGAAGACTCCCCGTTATAAAGATCGATAGTCTAATTTGATAATCTTGAATTTTCCCCAAAATTAGAAAAGTAGAAAAACCCATACCAAGATAAATGACAGTAGATCCTAAAACTCTCGGTCAAATTTTTAGGCTACCGAGTAGCAAAGACTGTTAGGTCTTAAGCCGCTAACAACATCTCTTGTGAGTTATCGTTTATGTTTTTGCCGGAATGATTTAAGAGGCCAACCGACGTCCTCTGCATGCCGCTAATACCTTGCTTGTAAGTCGAAGCCTGGCACCCCCATAAATATTTGGGTTATAATATATATATTATAGATTATTTGTTTTAAATAGTACAGGTTTTTTGTTTACATAAACGGTTGATTTGGTGTAACATAAGCTAATTATAAAGAGTTGAGGATAAAATGTTTAACTTAAATAAGGATGAGAGCTTTTCAAAAAGAGAAGAGAGAGTTTTGAAATTTTGGCAAGATGAGAGGATTTTTAAAAAATCTGTTGATAATAGAAAAGATCAAAAACTGTTCTCTTTTTATGATGGACCTCCTTTTGCAACAGGGCTTCCTCACTATGGCAATCTACTAGCTAGCATCTTAAAAGATATCATTCCTAGATACAAGACGATGAAGGGATATTTTGTTCCAAGAAGATTTGGATGGGATTGTCATGGGCTTCCTGTAGAGAATGAAATAGAAAAAGCAAAAGAGCTATCTGGCCATTTATTTGTCTCAAAATATGGAATCAAAGCTTTTAATGAAGAGTGTGAAAAAATAGTACTTAGATATACGAAAGAGTGGGAAAAAACGATAAATAGAATGGGTAGATGGGTGGATTTTGAAAACACCTATAAAACTATGGATCTATCATATATGGAATCTACTTGGTGGGTTTTTAAACAGCTTTTTGATTTGGGGCTAGTTTATGAGGGATTTAAGGTAATGCCTTTTTCAGCAAAACTTGGCACTCCAATCTCTAATTTTGAAGCGAACTTAAATTATCAAGATGTGGACGATCCATCTTTAGTTGTTAAATTTCAATCTACAAAAGATAAAGATACTTTTTTTTTAGCATGGACGACAACTCCTTGGACATTGATTTCAAATTTAGCTTTAATAATGGGCCCGGATATTGAATATGTAAAAGTCAAAGATAAAAACACTAATAAAAATTATATCATAGCAAGAGATCGTTTAAGTAAGTTCTTCAAAGAAGATTTTGAAGTTATCGCTAGCTTTAAAGGAAGAGATTTAAAAGGGGAGCGATATGTTCCTTTATTTGATTATTTTAAAGATAGAGAAGATGCATTTAAAGTACTACTAGATGATTTTGTAACTTTAGATGAAGGAACTGGTATAGTACATGCTGCTCCAGCTTTTGGAGAAGTTGATTTTTTTGTATGTAAAAGAGAAGATATCGAACTTGTTTGTCCAGTTGATAATGCAGGTAGATTTACAAAAGAGATTAAAGAATATGAAAATATTTTAGTTAAAGATGCGGATAAGCCGATAATTAAAAGATTAAAACAGGAAAATAAAGTTTTTCACCATAGCACAATAAGACATAGATATCCTTTTTGTTGGAGAACAGATACCCCTTTAATATATAAAGCTGTAAAAACCTGGTTTGTATCGGTTGAAAAAATAAAAGATAAAGTAATCAACTCCAATAAACAGATCCATTGGGTTCCTGAGCATATTAAAGAGGGAAGATTTGGAAAGTGGTTAGAAAATGCTAGAGATTGGGCTATTTCTAGAAATAGATTTTGGGGAACTCCAATTCCTATATGGAGAGATGAAAATGATGATGTTGTAGTTATGGGATCGATAAAAGAATTAGAAGATAAAACAAATAAAAAAGTTACAAATCTTCATCGTCAATTTATAGATGATTTAACTTTTGAAAAAAATGGGAAGACTTATAAAAGGGTAGAAGAAGTCTTTGATTGTTGGTTTGAATCAGGCTCTATGCCATATGCTCAAAATCATTATCCATTTGAAAATAAAGATTTGACAGAAAAATCTTTTCCTGCAGATTTTATAGCAGAAGGATTAGATCAAACAAGAGGCTGGTTTTATACATTAAATGTTCTATCTAGTGCCCTATTTAATAAACCAGCTTTTAAAAATGTAATAGTAAACGGAATCATTTTAGCTGAAGATGGCAATAAAATGAGTAAAAGACTAAAAAACTATCCAGAGCCAGGTATTTTAATCTCTAAATATGGAGCAGATGCAATCAGGCTTTATATGTTACATTCTCCAGCAGTAAAAGCGGAAGATCTAAAATTTTCTGAAAAAGGAGTTGCAATAGTTTTAAGACAAATCTTACTTCCCTTTTGGAACTCATATGTCTTTTTAGCAACTTATGGAAATATCTATAATTGGAAGCCTGAAAAAACATTTAAAAAACCTACAGCTGATATAGATAGATGGATAATTTCTTTATCTAACAAACTTATTTTAGAAGTCCAAGAGGCGTTAGATAAGTATGAACTTAGTAGAGCTGTCGATCCTATTGTTAATTTTATTGAAAACCTCACAAATTGGTATATCAGAAGATCTAGGACTAGGTTTTGGAAAGATGAAGATTCTCAAGATAGAAAAGATGCTTTTTCAACGCTTCATTTTGTTCTTCTCAATCTTACAAAAATTACAGCGCCATTTGTTGTTTTTATCTCAGATGCTATTTATAAAGAATTAAAAACAGATGCTATGCCAGCTTCTGTTCATCTTCAAGATTGGCCAAAATATGAAAAGTCTAATAGAGATGAAAATTTAGAGAATCAAATGAAATATGTGCAAAGGGCTGTCAGTATAGGGCACTCTCTTAGAAAAGAATATAAATTAAAAGTTCGTCAACCCCTTTTAAAAGCATATATTGAAGCAGATTCAAAAATTCTAAATTATTTAGAGAAACAGAAACATTTAATAAAAGAAGAATTAAATGTAAAAGAAGTGGTTTTATTAAAAGATGAATCTAGATTTATTACTCTGCAAGCTAAACCAAACTTTAGAATTCTTGGTAAAAAAATTCAAAAACTAATCTCTCAAGCTCAAAAAATTATTCAAAATTTCACCCTCGATCAAATAAATTTAATCGAGCAAAATAAATCAGTTGTTATCACTATTAATAATCAAAAAATAACTCTTACTTCTGAAGATGTTATAATTGAGAGAAAAATAAAAGAAAACGTAGCAGCTGCTAGAGATAACGATATAGCCTTAGCTTTAGATACTACAATCACTGAAGAGTTAAAAGAAGAAGCTATCGCAAGAGAAATCGTTAATAAAATTAACCTTCTTAGAAAAGAGAAAAATTTTGATGTTACCGATAGAATCCATGTGATTTTTGATACAACTGATGTTTTCAAAAAAAGCTATGAAAAGCACAAAACATATATCGATCATGAAATTTTAGCAACTCTAGTGAAATTTGAAAAATGTGAAGGGGATAGCATCGATATAAATGGACACAAAACAATAATCAAGATCTCTCAAGAAAAGAAATAAATTTTTCAAAAAACCGGTGATAACTGTTTTTTTCTTGCATTTTCGTTTGAAATCATAAGTGAGCTTATTGGATGTATTTAAAATAATAAGGATTTTTATGAGTTTTCTAATTTGTTTAGATGTTTCTAATCAATTCATTTCTGGAATCACATAATCTGTTAAAAAAACTAACTGAACTTTTAAGTTCTTCAGAAGTTCATCTCTCAAATAATCGTTTCAATCTTGTGATGGTAACTTTTGGGAATATGATAATTATCAGATTGAAAAAAATAACAAGAGAATAGAAATTAAAATTTCAAAGGTTTTTTAGTTCTTCTTCTAATAACGATTAAAGAGATAACGACAACTATAAAAGCGGATGACCATATAACCATTTTTGGAAATGTTATTTTTTCAAAAGGTGGTTGGAATGGTTCTCCCCATCTTTTTGATGGAGGCCAAAATATTGAGTTCACCCCTCCTTTTAAATTATCGTCTGGTACAAATCCAAAATCTCTACTATCAGCACTCATAGCATGATTATCGCCTAATACTAGATACATCTTTTCAGGAATTTTTATTCCAAGTCTTCTAATCACATTTTTATCAAAATGTCCATCTTTATCAAATGGATCACCTAAATCTTCAAAAGCTTTGTATTGATTATTCATATGTTGGTTTTTATATTCTCTTTGGAGAAAACTTACTAAAGTAGGATCGTCTTGTTTGAATATAACATGGCCCATTAGATAAAAATTCTTATCTCTAAAATAAGCGTATCTAGAAGGAATGAGCAATTGATTTTTTCGATGAGGATTGAAAATATTTGAGAATTCAATACCTAAATTATATAAGGTTTTAGTTCTAGTAACAGAAAATTGATTTAAAGGATGATCATTATTTAATTTTTTACTAATACCTAGAAAATTGACTAAATAAGCTTTTCCATTTTGAATTTCATAGCACCCATTTGTAACATTATCAAGTTTTGGAATTGAGCTATCTTCTCTAAATTTCGAGCCGTATCGATAAGCGAAGCCATTTTTTACACAAAATCTAGCTGTATACATGCTGCTAAAAATCTTTTTTAAACTATCTTCAAAAAGAGGTATTAAAGAAGTTGAGTAGTTCAAAGCAGGTCTAAGCCTTCCATATTCATCTCTTATTATTTTTGCATCTTTTAAAGTTGGATGATGTGTTAATTCTAGATATAAATCAGCCTCTTCAACATCTTCTAAAGAATCATTTGAATATTTTTTAACTTCCTCGTTAGTTAAAATTCTAGACATGGCAAAATTTTTAAAACCCCAAATATCATAGTAATTTTTAATTCCAGAATCTTTTGTAAAAACTTTTGAATGCTCGGTTAACATCTCAGATTCGATTTGACCCATAGGATTGATGTTTAGCATTCCAATAGGCTCATTCATTTGATAGAAAACTACAGGTGAGTAAATTTCTTTAGAAAAATTATCAGGAGTTATTGCTTTTCCCTCAAATCTTATAAATGGGATATGCTCAATCTCTTTAAAGTATTTGCTGGAGTTTAATTCTTTTATTTCATTTCCATGTTTATCTATTCCATATATTCTTCCACCATAGAAATATAAAATATCTCCAGGTTTACCAATGAGTCTTTTAACTAATTGCTTTTTTCCAGGAAATAAATAGAAATACAACATGTTTTGATCTTGAATATCTAAATTTTTAGATGTAAAAATAACAATTGATCCTCTTTTTAGAAGATCTGGATCAAAATATAAATGTTTTGTCTGAAGAGGTATATTTATTCCAAAATCTGTTTTAGAAACGAGTAGCATATCTTTTTCTTTTAAAGTGGGTCTCATAGACCCAGTTGGAATAGTATATAGCTCAAACCACATTTGTCTCACTATTATCGCAACTACAATGGCAAAAGCAAGCGCTATAATAACATCAAAAACTTGTTCAAATGCTGATTTTTTAAGATGTTGATTAGCGAGGTTTTCTAGATTTTTTGCAGCTCTATCTGCTGCTTTTTTATTTTTTTTGAGTATTGATGTTTGAAGTGAT
>JAAKFW010000112.1 GCA_011064905.1 Candidatus Anoxychlamydiales bacterium
CAATTCACCAGCTAATTGAGAAGATGTTTTATCTCCTTTTAGAACTTTTAGAACAGCTTTGAGCTTGAAATTTGCTGAATATTTTTTTCGTTGACTGGATATTTAAACCTCCGTTTTTTTACGGAAGTTATAACCTTAGCAAATGGTCTAAATTTTGGGGACCATTATAGACTTTACGGGATTTTATTCTTATTGTTCTTGATCCTATTCTTCATCCAAAGAAAAAGCCAAATAAAACTACTATAAAAGCAATTGAAGATACTGAAAAAGGCATTGGTTTAAAGACTTATAAAAATATTGATCAAATGTGGGAAGTTCTTGGATTAGATGAATCAAATTAAAAAGACTCCTCTGCCAAGTATCATGCATTACTTGTTATCGGGTATGATAAAGACAAAAAGATACTTTATATCAATGATGACCCCATTTTTTTCATAGCCTCTGCCATTGGATCAGCTTCGCTTTGGATTATTGCATAAGTCTTTCTTACTATTTTTAAATAAATTCTTCTCGCATTCTGTCTTGACGCCACGTTTCGCGTTGTTCTTCTGCCCGTTTTTCCGATATTCTTTCTTCTTCATTAAGCTGTTCTCTTGTTGGGATAAAATCTCTTTGGAATGTATTGTCGTTATAACACATTTCAAAAATCTGTCGCGCATTTCTGCGATCGTGTTCATCAAAACTTCTTCCTTTTATCCCAAGATATATTATATTGAAAAAGACTCTGATAATTTTAATAAAAATATTCGACTGTTTATACTTTTGGTCTCCGATTAGATAAAGATTATGCAGTTTCTGTACTATTTCCATTCCAATTTTACCCTCAGACGAAGGCAGAATTCTTGTCCTCGCCGCGAAACAAGAAAAAATATACCTACGACAATAATCGCCAATTCTGTTTGAAATATAATCTATTTCAACCTTCCCAGAATAACCATTTACAGTTATTACATATTTACCTCTAAAATTTATTTTGGGATGTGCAGAATTTAGCAAATTGTTCACATCGTCTAAGTGATTTATAAAATTTAGACCTTTTAAATGCTTTTCTAATGAAGACATCATTTACTCCTATTTAAACATAAAAAGCATAATAAAATATTGATGGACAGAACTCAAGAGTTAAGTAAATTATGATATTTTTTATTGCATTAAAACGAAATCATAATCCGAGGGTCGTTGGTTCGAGTCCGACTGCCGCTATTTTTGATTATCATAGACTTAGGAACGATGAATTTGGTGTTCACCTAAAAAAATTGATGATTTTTCTTATGATTTGAATCGTAAAAATCACAAAAAAACCTTGCGATTTATGCAAATTTTTAATATGAATGGCCTGAATAAAAAAGATTTAAATAAATAGATTGTAAAGAGCTTGTATGGCAACCCAAATTTTAAACTCATGCTATAACGTTTTATCTAGCTATCGGGATTATAAAAGAATTGGGAATGCATTTGCTACAATTAACAAGGAAATAGAACAAATTATCAGATCTTCTCCACAATTTCATGTATATGGAAATATACTTGGAGCGTATAAAACACTCTCAGATTTTTCAATAATCCGCATCGATGTTTTTCCAAACAAAATAATAGTCGAAGTGGAAAAGGAAGAAAAGCCATTTAGATATTCAGGCAAACAAAAAATTACAGATTCAAAATTACTCCAAAAAATTATCAAATTTAAAAATCCCTTAACAGATCTTACGAAAAATAATAATAATAATAACTTTTCTAAAGTGCTTGAAAAAATATCAGTTCTTTCAATAGCTTCTATAGGTTTAGGTGTTTTTGGGCTCTTTGCAGAAATGTATTTTGATTCTTATTCATTCACATCGATAAAAACAGTCTGTATATCCACAGCTATTCTTGGTGCATCTATTTATCTATCAGCTCCCGGGCCAAAATGTTACTTCAATGACAATGCATAAAACTAACTTGAATTTTTTTTTCATTAATATTTTTCTAAGAGGATCACACTGAACTTATAAGAAGACATCAACTCGCAGATAAAAAAGAAACAATTGAAAAACAAGCCTTTTTCCGCGTCTTATTTAAAATAAATCCGAATGAGTTCCTGTCCCAACAAAAATAGCTTCTTTGCTAGTAACTTTGTAGACTAAAAGCCAATCAGATTCAATATGACATTCCCAACGATCTTTATAGTTGCCAATAAGTTTATGTTCTTTATTCTTTGTAGGTAAGGGTTCTTCATTAACAATTTTTGCAATAATATCTTTCAACTTATTAAGATTCTTACCGCGTTTCTTTACACGCTTAAGATCCCTTTTAAAGGAATTAGTATAAACAGCAATTAGCATTATATTCCTAAATCATCAAACATTTCTTGCAAGGTATTAAATTTGTGTAAACCTTTTCCTAAATCAGCATTTTCAAAAGCTTTCAGTGTAGTTTTATTAAGCTTTTTATGAGTAAACTCTTCTACACTTAATAAAAAAAGATCTTTCATAGATAAACCCAACAAAGAAGCGGTTGTGCTTATTCTTTTATGCTCTTTGTTAGTTATATCCATTGTGTAACGTTTTGTGTTAACAGACATCATCTATTCTCCTTTATTTCTAATGATATCCGAAATATTACTATACTGCACGCAGTAAAGCAAATTTCTTTATCTCATCCAATTGATTTATTAATTGAAACTCTTTATTCATCACATTAGATTTCACAATTTTTACACATTGGCTAAGAATAACTAGCAACATATTACAAAAAGCTACAAAAGAAAAAATTTACTTAACAGATTAAAAGTTATTTTGTTATAGTTTGTAGATTGTTGTGAATTATTGTGTTAAAACTGAATCATAATCCGGATGTCGTTGGTTCGAGTCCAATTGCCGCTATAGACAGTTAACCTCAGGAAATTCTCGATTCTTTTTATTTTTCTACTTACATGAATTTGCCTTTTATAAAACAACATCTCAAAAAAATGGCAAGATGAGCAATTGGTCAAGCAAATATATATCAATTGACCGAAAAAAGGACACGGCGCAAGTTCCCGTTTTTAAACGTGGAGTAAGCCGTGTCCTTTTTTCGGTCATTTCATGAGCATGTGATGAAAAAGGCAATTCTTGTTTTAATATTTTTTGTAAAAAGGTAATTTGCTCAATAGATGAAATCTTTAGAGAAGAGCTTAGCCAGCAATGAGTTAAACCATTATTTTTGCCTAGGTCTTCTGAAGTATCTTGATTCCCATACTGAAGTAGCTTTATATAATTTTTAAAATTTTCATAACCAAGCTTTTTAGTTAATTTTTAACCAACCACGTAAGTGCAAATTTGAGTTAGAATAAGTCTAAAATTATTTCTTTCTTATATAATCTCATATAATCTTATATAGTTAAAGTATGAGATTCTTAAAGACCTTCTTATAAATGGTTTAACTCGCGTGTTAATAATGTAAAAAGTGTGAAAATTGACGTTTATCATACAATCTCATATAATCTTATATAGTTAAAATATAAGGTTCTTATGGTTAAAAAACGCTTTGAACAAAGGTTAAACTCTCTATCTTCTGAGCTCTGGATAAAAATAGCCCAGATCGATGAATTAAAAGGACAGTGGGTTGCCGGAACTCAGCTAAGCTCTCAAGTTTTAGGCCGTCTAAAGCGTTCTATTCTGATCACTTCTACGGGAGCATCGACTCGGATTGAAGGAGCTCGATTATCTGATGAGGACGTAGAAAAACTTATGCGCGGCTTAGACATTCAAAAATTTAATGACAGAGACAAACAGGAAGTGAAAGGCTACTTTGAGCTGCTGGAAAATATTTTTAATTCATGGAAATCTATTAACTTCTCAGAAAGTACAATTAAACATTTTCACAAAGAACTTTTAAACTATGTAGAAAAAGATAAAATTCATCGAGGGGAGTATAAAAAAAATGAGAATAAAGTACATATGATTGACAAAGCTGGCAAATCCGTTGGAGTTCTCTTTGATACAACTCAAGCATTTTTAACTCCAAAAGAAATGCAAGAATTAGTTGAATGGACTAAAGAGGCTTTTCTTGAGAAAAAAAATCATCCTCTTTTGATCATAGCAAACTTCATTGTTGAGTTTCTGCAAATTCATCCCTTTCAAGATGGGAATGGACGCCTTAGCCGCATTCTGACAAACTTACTTTTGCTTAAAGCAGGATATCTGTATATGCCTTATGCTTCGCATGAAAAGCTCATAGAAGATAACAAACCGGATTATTACATGGCGCTTAGGAAAAGCCAAAAAACTTTCAAAACCTCTCATGAAACCATTACATCTTGGCTAGGTTTCTTTTTAGAAATTTTGCTTCAACAATCAAAAACGGCAATAGAGCTTCTTTCTCAAGAAAACGTTGAAAAATTTTTGTCTGTTAAACAATTAGCTGTATGGCAATATCTCCAAACTGTTGATGAAGCTACACCAAAAGAAATAGTAAAAAAAACAAAAATCGTTAGACCTACCGTTAATCAGGTACTTGATAAATTAATCCGTCTAAAAAAAATCGAACGGTTTGGGCTCGGTAGAAGCACAAGATATCGAAAATTATAAAAAAATGAGACAAATACTACCTTGAAAAAATCACTCTCTCTTATACTAATTTCATCAGTTGTTTCTTATATTTCATGGAGTTTGATAAATAAGCAGAACAAATATTTATTCAAAAAGACTTTTGTTAAAGAATTAAACAAAAAAGTTTTTAAATCTAAAATTAAAAATAAACCTCCTTCGTGGATGATTAACCAAATTGAAGAAGAATTTGAACCTTTTGTTTCCTCTGGTATTACATCTAAAAAAGTTGATGAGACATTTAAGAAAATAAGAAATTCATTCCCATGCAATGAGATAATTCGTTATCGTATTATAAACAATGAACTTTTTCGTTATTTTAACGATGGAGAAACTATCTCTCTAAAAGATAGTTCTCTTGAGAAAGCTATAAAAACCTTACTTCGTCTTGAACCTATAGAAGATCTAGATATCATTATTTCTCACCAAGATGGTATTCCTATTGGCGGGCAACCTGAGAAATTTTATATAACGGAAAAAAAAGAGATGCAAGCTCCCATTTTATGCTCTGCAAAAAAAAGAGATTTACCCTTAGTAATTTTAATCCCTGATTGGCGCTCAGTTTCT
The DNA here is from genome assembly GCA_011064905.1 of Candidatus Anoxychlamydiales bacterium. Taxonomy (GTDB): domain Bacteria; phylum Chlamydiota; class Chlamydiia; order Chlamydiales; family SM23-39; genus JAAKFX01. The sequence goes on from JAAKFW010000112.1 coordinate 5,133, forward strand.
AGGTGGTGGAAAAAAGAAATAAAATGCGTTTTAAAGGCTATCAAAAAAAATAGTTGGAAAAGCAAAAAAAATTATGCTTTTTGGAGGGGGAGCTTAACCAATAGCATTCGTTCAAAATTATGCAAGCTGGCACTTCAATATCCAAATCATTTATATGCAAAATTAAATGCAAAAGTTGAAAATGAAGATTTACAAACTAAATTAGAGCAAGAGGGGATTTATTGTTCTAAAGGGTGGTATCCAATGAAAAAGATACTAGAAAACAAATATTTACCTCTAATGGATGGAGTTATGTCAGCAGCTCCAGCTTTTCAGACCCGTTTATTATCTAATTCTTTAACCCTAAAGCAGGATTTCCCAGGGGTGCAATGGTTTTTTAAGCCACTGAAACCCCAGGGCTACCTCATTAAAATTTTAACTTGCCATATCTAAAATTCCTTTTAAAATATCTTCATCCCATGCAGCCTGTTTTCTTAATCCTTTTATTGA
>JAAKFW010000113.1 GCA_011064905.1 Candidatus Anoxychlamydiales bacterium
ATTAAAAGAAGATGAAAAAAGAACTCTTAAAGGAAGATAAGTAATGTCAGAAAAATTCCAAGAAAAAAATCAAAAATTTATTGAAAGAGCTTTAAAAATCTCAAAAAAACTACCAATTGCAGCTGTATACCCTTTAAATGAAGAGGCTTTAGAAGGGGCTATTTTAGCTCATGAAATGGGGCTTGTTGATCCAATTATCATAGGACCTAAAAAAGAGTTAGAGATAATAGCTAAAAAAATAGATAAAGATTTATCTAAGTATGAAGTTATAGATGTATTAGATATGAAAGAGGCTGCAAAAGCAGCTGTTGAACTGGTTAAAGAAAATAGAGTAAAAGCTCTTTTAAAGGGATCTCTTGATACTAGCATACTTTTAAAGGCGGTTCTTTCTAAAGATACAGGAATTAGAGGGAATAGAAGGATGAGCAATTGCTATATTTGCGATACACCTTTTTATAAAAAACCTTTAATTTATACAGATGTGGGAATCAACATTTTACCGGACCTTAAAACAAAAACTCATATTTTGTTAAATGCTATAGATGTAGCTAAAGCGATTGGTATTGAAAAGCCGAAAATTGCAATTTTATCATGTATTGAAAAGGTAAATGAAGGGATTTTATCAACAATGGATGCTAAAGCTCTTGTTGACATGGCAAAAGATGGTGCTTTTAAGGATGCTATTGTAGAAGGCCCTCTCTCTTTTGATATTGCATTTTCTAAAAAAATAGCAGATGATAAAAATTTTGTATCAAAAATATCTGGAGATGTCGATATTGCTCTTTTTCCAAATCTCGATGCTAGCAACATTGCTGTAAAACAATTAGAGCTTTTCTCAAAAGCAGAGTGCGGAAGTTTAGCTCTTGGTACTCAAGTACCTATTTTAATAAATAGCAGAAATACTGCAGCTAAAGAAAGAGCGCTCTCTTGTGTGTTTGCTAAACTATATTATGAAAATATTCAAAATAAGTGAGATAAAAAATGGATGAAGTGGTAATTGTAGCAGCAGGCAGAACAGCGATAGGTAAGTTTTTAGGAACCCTAAAAGGTATGCCAGCTTCAACTTTAGGGTCAATGGTTATCAAAGAGTTATTAAATAAAACAAAAATAGATCCAAATACCATAGATGAAGTGATTTTAGGCCAAGTTTTAACAGCAGGTGTAGGGCAAAATCCAGCTCGTCAGACTTCAATAGAGGCAGGGTTATCTCACAACGTTCCAGCATTTACCCTTAACAAAGTATGTGGATCTGGGCTTAAAGCTATAGAGCTTGGTGTAAATGAAATTTTGCTTGGAAATGCTGATATTATAATCGCCGGTGGGCAAGAAAATATGTCTCTATCTCCCCATGTTCTTTTAGGTTCTCGCCAAGGCAAACGTATGGGAGATTGGAAGCTTACAGATACAATGATCAAAGATGGTCTTTTCGATGCTTTTAATCGTTATCATATGGGAATAACAGCTGAAAATGTAGCTGAAAAATATGGTATTTCTAGAAAAGAGCAGGACTCTTTTTCTTATCAGTCTCAAATGAGAGCTAAAAAAGCAATTGAAGAGGGTAGGTTTAAAGAGGAGATAGTTCCTATAAAAGTACCTCAAAGAAAAAAAGATCCTATTGTTTTTGATACTGATGAGTATCCAAGATTTGATACTACAGAAGAGGGGCTTGCAAAACTTCCTACAGCTTTTAAAGAAGGCGGTACTGTCTCAGCTGGCAACTCATCTGGTTTAAATGATGCAGCAGCTATAGTAATTTTAATGAGCGCAAAAAAAGCAAAAAAACTTGGTTTAAAACCACTTGCAAAGATTAAAGCCTTTGCGAGTTTGGGTGTAGATCCTAAATACATGGGAATAGGTCCAATTACAACGATAAAGAAATGTTTAGAAAAAGCTAAATGGGAAATTAAAGATTTAGATTTGCTAGAGATTAATGAAGCTTTTGCAGCACCATCAATTGCAATAAATAAAGAGCTGGGTTTTGATCCAAATATTGTAAATGTAAATGGAGGAGCGATAGCACTCGGTCATCCAATAGGAGCGTCTGGCGCTAGAGTTTTAATAACTCTTCTTTTTGAAATGATAAAAAGAGATTCTAAAAAGGGCCTTGCTTCTTTATGTATTGGAGGTGGTATGGGAATTGCTATGGCTATAGAGAGATAAAATGGATAGTTTAATCGTTTTAAATACAGGCTCTTCTTCTATAAAATTTTCGATTTTTTCTATATCTTTGGGTGAGATGAAAAGAGAGTATTTAGGTTCAGTTTCCAATCTTTTAACAAAACCACATATAAAAATAACTAAAGTGAACTCTGATACAGAGATTGATGAAGATTTAAAACTTTTAGGTGAGCCAAAAAGCTATATTAGGTTGGTTCTACATTTTATTTTAGGTTGGGCTCGTAAAAATAATATAAAAATTATTGCAGCTGGACATAGAGTTGTTCATGGTGGTAGTTTTGAAAAATCAGTTGTTTTTGATGATAAAGTTCTAGAATATCTAAAAACTTTAATTCCATTTTCTCCCTTGCATCAACCATACAACTTAAATGGCTATCTCTTTTTTAAAGAGGAATTTAAAGATCTTTTTCAAGTAGCTACTTTTGATTCTGCTTTTCATTCGACTTGCGATAAAATATCTCAAAGCTATGCGCTTCCTGAGTCTTTAACTAAGCTTGGTATTAGAAGATATGGTTTTCATGGACTATCATATGAATATATAGCATCTGAGCTGCCAAGGTATTTAGATGAAAAAGATGCGAATAAGAAAATAATTGTAGCGCATTTAGGAAGCGGATCTACCATGTGCGCAATTGAAAATCTAAAAAGTTTAGCGACTTCAATCGGTCTTACCTCAATGGGGGGGCTTCCAATGGCAACTAGACCAGGTGATGTTGATCCATACTTAGGAGTATACTTGATGGATCAGCTTGGATGGACTGCAGCTGAGGTCCAAAAGCTGTTTTACAAAGACTCTGGCCTACTCGGGGTCTCTGGTATTAGCGCAGATATGGCAAAGCTAATAGAAAGCAACGATCCTAGAGCTAAACTAGCTATTGATATATTTGTGCATAGAATCTCCCTTTTTGCAGGATCTTTAGCAGCTGAGCTTCAAGGTTTGGATGGTTTTGTTTTTACAGGAGGCATTGGAGAGAATTCTAAAGAAATCAGAGAAATGGTCTCAAAAAAAATCTCTTGGCTTGGGGTAGATTTAGATTTAGATAAAAATAATAAATGCAAAAAGAAGGTTGAAAAAATTAGCAAAGATACTTCAAAAGTTTTTGTTTATGTTATTCCTACAGATGAAGAGATAATGATAGCTAAGCATACCTTTGACCTATATAAAGAACATAAAAAGTAAAAAAGCAAAAAATGAAAGAAAAAGAAATTCTAAAAAATACTTATGCGATGCCAATTACATCACCTAGCTACTCAAAAGGTCCATATAAGTTTGTTGATAGAGAATATCTAATAATCACATACAAAACAGATATAGATGCTTTAAAAAAGGTTGTTCCTGAGCCACTTCAAGTAAAAGATGCGTTAGTAAAGTATGAATTTATAAAAATGCCAGATTCTTCAGGTTTTGGTAGTTATACAGAATCTGGCCAAGTTATTCCAATTACCTATAAAGGAAGAAAAGGGGGCTATGTTCATTCTATGTATTTAGACTCAGAAGCGCCTATATCAGGGGGCAGGGAGATCTGGGGATTTCCAAAAAAACTTGCCTACCCAACTCTAAAGGTAGAAAAGGATACTCTATTGGGAACTTTAGATTATGGATCCGTAACAGTAGCGACAGGAACAATGGGTTATAAATACAAAGAGTTCGATAAAAAAGTAATTTTAAAAGCTATGAATGAACCTCAGTTTTTGCTTAAAATAATTCCAGATGTTGATGGCAAATTAAAGATTTGTGAGCTTGTTGAATATCATACTAAAAATATTAAAATTAAAGGAGCCTGGACGGGTCCTGCATCTTTAGAGCTGCATTCTCATGCTTTAGCTAAAGTTGCTGATTTACCTGTGTTAGAAGTAGTCTCTGCTCTGCATTTTGTAGTGGATTTGACTCTTGGATATGGAAAAGTAGTCCATGATTATCTAAAGAAGAAAAAGAGATAATTTCTTGTTTTAGCTTTCTTTACTTCTAGGAAAGTGACATCTATCAATTCCATGAAAAAGTTCATTACTTGCAAATGAGAACATTACTCCCAGCGCCATTATATAAAGACCTGCAAATACAGATATATTTTCACTGAGGCTTTGAGGAGATTCAGGGGAGTTACATACTATTTTGCCTCCAGCTAGAATGCCTATCGCTCCAGATAACCCAAATGCTATTGCTTTGTATTTAATATTATTAAAAATATCCATTATTTTTATCCATTTTTTATAGTTATTATGTTTTAAAGATAACTTAATAAAATTATAACATATTTTTTAATTAATTGTCTAGCCTAGGTAGATTCCCAAAATACTGATTCTGTCAATTAAAATTTTTACTTGAACATTAAGCTCTTGATAATGAGCAGCATTTATTGTTGTTCAAAAATTTTGATCTTTTTGATATAATAAGTTATGCTTAAATTTACACATTAAGAGGACTATGTCATCTTCCAGGGCTCGGTTGAGCTTGCAAAAGGTAAAAAACAAAGCTTTAGAAACTAAAACAGTTCTTCAAGAGAAGATTATTAGAGTTATGTCTTTTAATATTCATCTAAAAGACTGTGAAGAGGATCAGCCTGAAGAATGCTCATGGAAATGCAGAAAAGAATTTGTCGCTTCTATGATCCGTTTTCATCATATGGACTTAATTGGGCTTCAAGAACCAACTAAAGATCAATTAAACGATTTAATACATTTCCTTCCTGAGTATGACTGGCATGGAGTTAGTTTAGAAGATGGTAAAGACAGTGGCCCTATAGATGCTATAGTATTTTTAAAAGATCGTTTTGAATTATTAGAGTCCTCTCATTTTTATCTCTCTTCAACTCCTAAGGTTTTGAGTAAAGGGTGGAAAGCTAAATTTGTAAGAGGGGTTACTTGGTCAAAGTTAAGAGATTTAAAAACTAATCAAATCTTTTATTTTTTTAATACACATTTTGATTACCACTCTATTTTAGCTAGAAATAAAAGTGCACAACTGCTGAGAGAGCAAGTTGAACAAATCTCTAAAAATCATCCTTTTATTATTACAGGTGATTTTAATCTCTTTCCAAAAATGGGAGGAAAAGAGACCTATCAAATTTTAACAAGAGATAATTTTTTAATAGACGCACAATTTAAAGCTGTTTTCCCTCATCATGGTCCAACAGGTTCTTGGTCAGGATTTAAAGAAGCCGGTCAGCCCGGTGTGAAGCCAGATTATATATTTGTGAATAAAAAAGTAAATGTAATGTCACATGGTATTTTAGCAGATACTTTTGATGGCAAATTTCCATCAGATCATATGCCAGTTGTTTCTGAGATTGAGATTAATTAGTTTATTATTAGACATTCATCAATGCGTTAAAGCTCCAGGGAAATTGCGAAAAATTACTTG
>JAAKFW010000114.1 GCA_011064905.1 Candidatus Anoxychlamydiales bacterium
TCTGAATATTCTTTGATGATTAGATCAAAACTATCTATCGCTTCATGCGGAAGCATTTCATCATAGGGCTTTTTACACTCAGCTTGTGTAATAAAATATGCTGAATTCAAAAGTTTTTCAACTTCCGATTTTCTAGATTGCATTTTTGTATAAAATGTAGAATTTCCTGCATATGTTAAATACTCTTTAGCTACATAAAAACAAACATCACTAGGAACTGCTATTTCTAACCATTTATTGTTTTCTGTGCAAATTTTACCATCCACTATATCTTTATTTTTTAATTGTCCAATAATAGAGGAGTCTAAGTTTGGCTCTAATCTGATATTTACTCTATCAGCTTCTACAACGTTATCTATTATATAATTTCTAAACACATAGGCTTTAGCATTAGAAAGAGGAGCGATACCCCAAAAATCTCCAGCGTCTTCTTTAACTAAAACAAGTTCATTTTTTGATAATTGAGTAATTATATGACTGTCTAAATCAGCTCCTGATCTTATTCTTACCTTTGAACCTGTTATCTTTGCTGTGAAAGATTTAAATTGTTGCTGAACCTGTGAGTTGTTATTTTCAGCTATAAGACTAATGGAAAATAACATAAAATTGATTGTTAATAGTAGCCTAAGCATTTTAAAACCTCTTAATCTTAGCATATTTTTGTTTGCGTAAATAATATTATACTAAAATGAAAGATGAATTATTGCTACTTATTTTTCTAAAAAATTAACTATTTAAGACAGCTTTGACATGCTCGCAGTTTTTCTTTCCGCATGTACACCCGATAGGATCTTTTAAAAATACGCTATAATGCTCGTTTTTATCCAAAGGATTCGTTACTCTATAAAGGTGAGCGCCTTCTTCTAAAATATCCCAATCTCTGAACTTCAAATCATGTTCATCAACTGCTTCATCCAGATTTTCAGGATTTATTCCCATACCAATTTGCAAAGCTCTGGAAACTTGGCAATGCATACAGTTACAATTATCTTCAGGCTTTGGAATATCCATATTAGCTTCTTCTGCAAATAATTTTGCAATGTTTGCAATTTTACTAATTATATCAGAAGGAATGTCCGGTGCATCTTTTTGCTCGGGGTTGTGTTGCATTGCAGATGTAAATGATTCTAAACCACCTGTTGGAAGCGAAGGCAAGCCAAAACTAATAGAAGCTTTAGGTTTAGATTTGTCTTCTAATACTTTTGAGTGAATTTTGAAAATATCTTCAATGACTTCTCCTTGTAAATTCGGAATTTCAATTTTTGCTCCATTTTTTAAAATCACAACTAATAGCTCATTTTGAGTAAATAGAGATGTTATATGTTCCCATGAAGTGGAGATATAAGGAGGAATGTTTAAAATTTTATCATTTATTTTCATATTAGAATCCTACTGATTTTTCATACTCTCATTATAACAGAAATTTAATTTTTAAGTCAAATATTTTAGCACTCAGGGCGCTTTAGCGCTAGATGTCTTTTGTAAGCTATTTATAATAAAGTAGATGCCAATTAGGGTAAAATAGAGAGAGGGGGTATGTGTTTAGTTTTTTTAGGATATTCAAAAAAAATATTTTACTTGGATCGGCTTTTGGGTTATATGTGACTTTTAAGCTCATAAAACCAAAGGAGGATTTTTTTAAAACTAAATTTTTTAGACAAAAAACTAATAATAGGAGAAATACTAAATGACTCGAAAAACTTTTGTTCTTGATACAAACGTTCTTTTACACGATCCAACATCGATCAAAAAATTTCGAAATAACGATGTAGTTATTCCATTAATTGTTTTAGAAGAATTAGATGCTTTAAAAAGACGAACAGATGAACTTGGAAAAAATGCTAGAGCAGTAGTTAGATATATTGATTCTTTAAAAACAAAGAAACAAGGCGATTTAACTGCAGGAATAATAATAGAGGAAGGGCCAAAAATTAAAATCTACTTAGATTTAAAATCAAAAGTAATTAAAAATTTCCCTCTTCCTTTAGACAGAAACTCTAACAAAATCCTCTATATTTCAGCTTTTTTGAAAAATGAAGGCCAAAAAGTAGTTTTTGTCTCAAAAGATTTTGTAACAAGAGTTAAAGCAGAAGCTATGGGATTAGAAGCCCAAGATTACGAGAATTTAAAAGTATCTTTTAAAAAAATCTATAAAGGTATAAAAACTCTTGAATCTTCTAAAGCCGATATCGATCTTTTTTATAAAGATGGGCAAATCTCCAAACCAGATGTTAGTTTTTTACCAAATGAATACTGTGTCTTGAAAAGTCCCGGAAAATCATCAGCAATTTGTAAATATAACTCCAATGTTCGAAAATTAGAACCTCTTATTGAATATAAAAAAGGTATTTGGGGGATTCATCCATTAAATCTAGAACAAAGATGCGCTTTAGATCTCCTGCTTAGAGAAGATATAAAATTAGTGACTCTAGTAGGTCCAGCGGGCACCGGTAAAACACTTCTAGCTCTCGCTTGTGCCATGAAAAAAGTCTTCGATGATGCTCGATATGCAAAAATCTTAGTCTCTAGACCAATTATGCCTCTTGGAAAGGATATCGGTTATTTACCAGGCACTAAGGAAGAGAAATTATTTCATTGGATGCAACCAATTTATGATAATTTAGAAGTGCTTTTGCATCTCACAAATTCAGAAGCTAACGAGAAATCAGCTTTCGAGTGGATAACACAAAGCAATAAATTAGAGATGGAAGCTGTAACTTATATCAGAGGAAGAACTCTACCAAAAGTATTTATGATTATTGATGAAGCTCAAAACTTAACTCCTCATGAAGTGAAAACTATAATATCAAGAGCTGGAAAAGGAACTAAAGTTGTTTTAACAGGGGATCCAACACAAATAGATAATCCGTATTTAGACCAAGACTCAAATGGACTTACTTATACCATATCAAAATTTCAAGATCGGAAAATTTACGGTCATATCTCTTTAGATAAGACCGAAAGATCCGAGCTTGCTAAAATAGCAGCAGATATAATGTAGAAATGGTTTTTCAACCATTTCTATCAATTCAAGCGATCTTTTTTAGTCTTGTGCGTCTGCGCCTAACACATCCCATCCTCCACCTCCACTATAATCACCAGGATCCCCAGAACTTCCTGAAAATTGTTGGTTTCCGATAGAATCTTTAATAATCCCAACCATTTTTTCATTCAATGTAAGACCAAATCTAGCGAAAATGTCTTTTTTTCCTTCTGCTATTTCTTCTATTTCTTTTGACTCGAATCTTATTCTTGGATTTTCTCCACTGCATAATGATGAAACGCTCATATATCTCCTATAAGGGTTTATTTGGCTTTAATTATTAAATGTTAGGCATATTTCTTGTAAACAAAAAAAAATATTTTTTTTAGTTTTTGTTCAAAACAATGAAGTTTTCATAGAGGATTTTAAAAATAAAAAAAATCTTGAAATATCGATTTTTATGTTTCAGAAATTTAGAAAAAGAAAGATTGTTGTTTTCACAAGCTATGTTTGCATAAAAGTTTTGAGTCCGGATAAAAACATCTGAATCGCAATGAGCACCATGATAAAACCCATAAGCCTTTCCAGCGCTATAAGACCTCTTCCTCCCATCCAAGAACTTAAATGAGCAGATAGTAGCAAAATAAGCAAAGTTGCAAGCCAAGCGATAAATATTGCGCCAATCATTAAAACATTGGGAATTTGAGGGGAATAAACCATTACAGCGGCAAGTACAGCAGGCCCTGCAACTAAAGGAATCGCTAATGGAACAATAAAAGGTTCAGTAATTTTTTTTAGCTCTGCTTCGATTTCTTTTTTTTCTTTCGGAAATAACATTTTAAGTGATAATAAAAACAGAATAACTCCGCCAGCTATTTGAACGATTTCTTGAGTAACATTTAAAAATTTTAAAAGCCAAACACCTATGTAGTTAAATATGATAATTATAAACAAAGCAATTAGAAGCTCTCTAAAAACTATTTGTTTTTGTCTTTTTCTAGGTATGCCTTTTAGAAGAGATAAGAAAAGTGGGATGTTTCCAAAAGCATTTAAAACGATAAATAAAGAGAGTGAGAGCGAAAGAAGTAACTGGATTTGGTGGGCCATATAAAACATGTTTTTATTCTTATCGTATCTTTATTAAGCTATTTAAGAAAAGAAGATTCGAGCTCGATTGTACGCCAGAGTTTTTTCAAAAACGTTTTTTGAGTTCTATCTAAGCTATATAAAATTAGCAAGCAGTCATAGTTTTTGCTAAAAGCTGATTTCGTCCAATTAGCTGATCCACATATTAAGAGTTTTTCATCTATTAAGATATGTTTGTGGTGACAGAGTTTTACCTCTTTGTTATAGATAACAGTAATACTCTCTTTTTTTAAGGTTTCGATAGCTTTTTTGCTAGCTCCATTTTTTGTTTGAAAATCTATTGCAACTTTTACATTAACTCCTCTTTTTTTTGCGTTTATTAAAGCTTCTACTAAAGCTGGATGCGTAAACGTAAACATAGCAACTTCGATGCTATTTGTGGCGTTATTTATAAGAGTTGTAAGTTTATTTAATGCTCTATTTTGGAAATCGGGAAGTAGCCAAACATCTATTTTTTGCCCGCCTACTAAAGTTGTCAAATTCCCTGTTTGAAAAGGTGTTTTTTTTATTAAAAAATTGGCGATTTCAGGACTATAAAAACCAACTATTAAATTATCATGCATTAAAAGTGATGCGGTCGTTAGATTCGCAGATCCTAAAAAAACTAAAGATTTATCGAGTACCAATATCTTTTGGTGCATCAGGGCTCTAGATTTAACTTTGATCTCTTGATCTGGATATAAATCAAGATCTACACTAGATCTTTTATCATAATAAACTTTTATATCGAGCTTGTTTTGAGACTGTTTATTTAAGATATTTATTATCTTTTGATCTGTTAATCCAAACATAACCAAATGAATATGTTCTTTCGCCTGTTTGAGAGCTTTAAAACAGGTCATTTTCAGATCTTGTCTCATCTGGTTGGAATATAATATTGGTCTTTTCCCAGGCTTTGGAAGATTAGGGGAGATAGAAGCGACTATAAAATTTATACAAAATGCTATGAGAGCAAATATTGAAAATATGAAGACATGTTTTGATCTAATTCGCATGTATTAAATTATATGCGAATTCAAGAAAAAATTATATTTTTTTTCCTTGCTTTTTCATATTTTTAATTACTTTAGCAAGGCCAAGCTTATCGATTGTTTTCATAGCCGCAGGAGTTAGCTTTAAAGTAATAAATCTATTTTCTTCAGAAAACCAAAATCTTTTTTTGAATAAATTAGGCAAGAATCTTCTTTTGCTTTTTCCTGTAATATTAAGTCCAATTCCTTTCTTTTTCTTGGCTATACCTCTAGTTACGTATGTTCTTCCCTTAAGCGGTTTTTTGTCTGTAACCTGACATCTTCTAGACATTTTTGATCTCCTTAAATTTTAATTCAAAATAATAACATCAAAAACC
>JAAKFW010000115.1 GCA_011064905.1 Candidatus Anoxychlamydiales bacterium
AATGCAAAAGATTAGACAATGGAAGGAATTGCCTCTTTCTAAGGATTTAATTTTTGAAATTCACAGAACAATTACAGATCAAACTTTAGATAATTCAGACGGTGCAGGAAGGTTACGAAAAGCAGATGAGTCGGTGGTCGTAGAGGAATGTTTTTCAGGAGATGTTTTGCACGATCCACCGCATGCAGATGAACTGCCAGAAAGATTGGAAGCCATGTGTGATTTTGCGAATGGGAAAACGCCTGATCAATTTATTCATCCAGCTATTCGTGCAATCATTTTACATTTTTGGTTGGCTTATGATCATCCTTTCATAGATGGAAATGGAAGGACGGCTCGTGCTTTATTTTATTGGTTAATGTTGCGTCATGGATATTGGCTTTTTGAGTTTATTTCTATATCTGAAATTATTTTAAAAGCCCCTGTTCAGTATGGAAAAGCTTTTCTTTATACGGAAACTGATGAAAATGATCTAACTTATTCATCAAACTGAAGTGATCCGGAAATCAATGAAATTATTACATGATTACATTAACCATAAAGCAGATGAGTTAAATGAGGTGGAATTACTAGTTAAAAGAGATGGAGATTTTAACTCCAGACAAGAATCTTTGTTGGCTCACGCTCTGCGTCATCCAGGAGCAAGTTATACCATTGAAGTTCATAAAAATAGCCATCGTATTGCATATGATACTGCTAGGCATGATTTGCAAGATTTATCTAAAAAGGGGGTGTTAAAAATGGAAAAAAAAGGAAAGGCATTTATTTTTAAAGCGCCAATTGATTTAGCTAATGTTTTATAGAATAAAAAATAGATCTTATCATTTGATTTAGTCGAAATGGAAGAGGAGAGGTATTTATCAGAATTTTTGATTAATTCTTTTTCAAAAGTTCTAAAAATTTTTTAAACTTTCTCAAGTGACCTTCATTTTTTGACCATCTTCTGATTTCATTTATATCAATTTTTTGAGAGGCTGTTTTACAGATTATAAGAGCTTGATCTAGGCTTTGTTTATCATCCCAATGATAAAAAGCTGCGAGCCTGTCTTTAACGCTATCTGTAGCGGTTAGCATCTTAATTGTTCCAAGAGGTGTTCTATGATATTCATAATTAACAATAGGTTCATTGCCAATAGCTATAGGAGGAGCTACAAAATCGATATAATAGTCACAGTCTTTATGTATAAAACGACCCCCTTTTTCATAAAAATCTAATTCATTCAGAGCTTTTGCAATTTTCTTCTTGTCTTCATAAACCACATAATCTAAATCATAGGATTGATAACGATTTTGAGAATAAATAGAGACACATCCTCCTCCTACTAAAATACTGTCTATACTATGGTCTTTTAGTTTTTTAGAGATAATAGCGGCAAGCTTCTCAAGAGTTATTTTTTTAAAGTCAATTTCACTCATAAAGGCTTTCCTTTTCTTCGAGGCCTTTTTCTGATTTTTGGCTCATAATATTGATTTTTAAATTCTTGAGGTAAAAATGTATAAGCTTTTTCTAGTAATGTTTTTAATTCTTGTAAAAAGGGGTATCTCGGATTGAATTGATAGATTCTAGTCTTTCCTTCTAAAAAACTGACAATTATTCCTCCTACTTCTAATCTATCTAAAGCTTTTTGAATTGGAGATAAAGCTTTTTGAAACGTTTGGCTGAGTTGTCTCCCATAGCAACGTTGATTAATTAAAAGGAAGAAAAGGATTTTTTCTATGTTTTTTCCTCCAAATAGCGGCTCTAGCATTTAGTGTACCTACATTTTAGGTTATATGACCCATTATATGGGTTATAGATTAATTTGTCAAAATTTAAAGATATTATTGCAAGTAACTGATTGTTAAACCTTGAGAATGAAACTTAAATTGCAAGACAATAGCCTGGTTTTTGCTGAACATATTCGCTCTTTCTGAGAGTTATGATAGTTTTAATGCTATCTAATGGATCTCTATTTTCCTCGTCCGCTTTTACCAGCTGAATTAAATTTACCACGGTACGTTGATGCATTTTGGCGAGATCTTTCGCTCCTAGTAGAATAATGGTTTCTTGCATTACCTGAAAATTGCTTTTTGCCACCACGTGCATTACGTCCATTCATAATCGGTTCTGCCTTAATAGATGGGTCCGGTTCATACCCGGGAATTATCGTTTTTGGTAATTCGCGCTTGATAAGTATTTCAATATCTTTAAGCAGTTTAAGTTCGTCGATACATACCAATGATACAGCTTCTCCTTCACGACCGGCGCGACCGGTACGACCGATACGGTGTACATAATCTTCAGCTACATTTGGTAATTCAAAGTTTACAACATGTGGTAGTTGATCTATGTCGAGCCCTCGAGCTGCGATGTCGGTTGCAACGAGTACACGTATAGAGTTCTCTTTGAATCTCGATAGAGCTAGAGTGCGTGCTCCTTGGCTTTTGTTGCCATGAATAGCAGCAGCTGTTATTCCGTTTTTTTCTAGGTGTCCGGCTAGTCGATTCGCTCCATGTTTGGTTCTAGTGAAGACCAGTACTTGTGGCCATTTTTTTGAATTAATCAAATGAGTTAATAGTTCGCTTTTGCGTTTGCGATCAACTGGATATATTAACTGCTCTATTTGTTCAGCTTCAAGATTATTGCTTGCAACTTCAATCATTATCGGAGAGTTTAGAAGATTGTCAGCAAGTCTCTTAATATCTTTTGAGAAAGTTGCTGAAAATAGCAGATTTTGTCTTTTCTTTGGTAAAAGATTAATGATTTTTTTTACATCATGAATAAATCCCATATCTAACATGCGATCAGCTTCGTCTAAGACTAGAATTTCTACTTTAGAGAGATCTACAGTTTTTTGGTTGGCATGATCCAGCAATCTTCCCGGAGTGGCTACTAAGATGTCTACACCACTGCGTAGTTTTGAGATTTGCGGATTAATATTGACTCCACCAAAGACTGTTGCAGATTTTAAAGATAAATATTTACCATAAACATCTACGCTCATCGCTACTTGGGCAGCTAGTTCACGTGTTGGGGTAAGGATCAAAGCACGCGGTGAGCGAGATCGCTGAGATCTACTTGGAGTGTGCTTGTTTAAGAGGTGTAGTAAAGGCAGGGTAAATCCTGCTGTTTTACCTGTGCCGGTTTGAGCTCTACCCATAATGTCAAGCCCTTTAAGGATTACAGGAATACTTTGAAGTTGAATAGAGGTAGGTTTAGTGTAACCTTTTTCTAAAACAGCTTTAACTAGTTCGGCCGAAAGACCGAGGGAATCAAATGACATATAAAATGCTCCAAAAGCCACCTGTTATAAGCCTTTCTCTAATAATTGATCCAGGTAGAATGTTATTAATTTAATCTGAAAGGACATTAATGATCACATTAAAGGCTATAAATATCAAGGAGTAAGATTATTTGTTTTTTTTAATTATTGAAAATATTTATGTTATGTTTTTTAGAGAATTTTTACATAAAAGTTTTTCTCCCATTAAATAAATAAACTTAAGGTTGGTTTTTTTTGGGATTATGGTGGAGTGGAGATGTTTTCAGAAATTTTAATTGTGGTTTTGTTAGTGAAAATACAATCTTAACCATCTAATAATCATCTATATAAGGTTGCTTCATTTTGGGGAGTGAAATTTTTATAAGTACTTTTCTTTTAGATTTATTAGAAATAAGCTATAATGTTTCGAAATTGCTCAAATGAATGAGCCCCATCGATATAATTTGAAAATATATTTGTGGTTTTATTTAAATATTTTAAAAGAAAGGAAAATTCAAATGGCTAAATCCAAAGGTAAAGTTAAATTTTTTAATTCACAAAAAGGCTTCGGCTTCATCACACCTGATGCAGGTGGGAAGGAACTATTCGTTCATGTTAACAGTCTTGCAGGTGGCACTGACTCTTTAAGCGAAGGGCAAGTAGTTGAATATGATGAAGAAGAAGGTCGCAAAGGCCCTGAAGCTAAAAATGTTGAAGGTTTATAGTAACCAGTTTGCTTCAAAGGAACTCTACAGTCTTCTATTCTTATGATGTGTTGATAAAATATATATGTATATATAGGAAAGCTATCCAATGGCTTTCCTTCAATATCTTTGCAAAGAATTCTTGAAGGTGTGTTGTCAATGCAAATTCGAATAGATGTCTCTAGAGATTTAAGAGAATTAAGGTCAGATCATTTGATCTGGCCGAAATAGAGGAGGAGAGACGCATTCAGAACTTTTGATTGGAATAAATATTCTAGTTTTATTAATGAAAATAATTTTTTTAGTAATTGCTTGAAACTATAAGTAAAAGCAAAATTAGAGAATAAATAATCCGGCTCTTGCTGCAATCATTGCAATAGAAAGGAAAGCACCTCCTATGCCAATCGAAGAATATCCAGTCATATTGCGAGTATTACAAGCTTCCCAACCAGATTGCAATGCCAAAGGAACTCCAAGATACTTTGCATATGGAGTTTTTGCCATTTCTTTTTGAGTAATTCGACTTTTCACATGAGATACAAGCAATGCAATAGCAGCTCCTATAGCTAAGTAAGGAGCTAACTGAATAGCGGTAATTTTTACAGCTAATCCAAAAAAAGGAATTCTTGCAAGAAAGGCGAAGGCAGCTCCAGTAATTGCACATATATGCCACGTTGCAATAGCTCCCCAAGCAATAGCATTTAAAGTTGGATTTAAAGTATTAAGAGGGCGATGTTTTAAATTTTTTGCATCATAAAAATGGCCGACAGTAAAATATTCAATACAATCACGACAAGCAATCATATCATTTGCTACGCCATAACCGACACCGGTAAGCACTGTCATTCCTATAATTTTTATTGCTTCCCATGGAGCTAATACTGCGGTAATGGCTAAACCAGTTGCAGTTGCAGCTGTAATTATTAAATGCTTATATCCTTGGTTAATAAGAGGAAGATTTTGGAGTTTTTTTGTTTTAGATAAAGGGGGATTGCTACTTATAGGATGTGATGTAAATGCCATAAAATATCTCCATTATTAATTTAATGTCTTAAATTATATATGCGTTGAATTCTAAAGTTAAAGCTTTTTCTTTGTGCAGGATAAAAATTTTCTTGCTTTTGTTGATTTACTGTCTAATTTTAATATCTATTTTTTTAATTAATTGTATATTTAACCAATTATTTTCTTCTGATGCTTAGTTAAGGATTTGAGCCAATCCCTAACAGATTCTTTTCCATTTGTCTCTTTCCAAAAAACAACAGAAACAATCTTTTTAGGATGGGAATAATGCAAAAAAAAGTTCTGGATGTTATTTAATTTATTAATAATAAGCTAGTTAGGAGTGGAGGAGGGGAGAGCCGAACTCTATTTTAGGTGTGTAAACCGGAGTAAATGGGATTAAATAACTTTAATAAAACCAGCTGTTTAGGTGATGTTTAAATAATTTAGTTT
>JAAKFW010000116.1 GCA_011064905.1 Candidatus Anoxychlamydiales bacterium
GAAAGGATTTGAAAGAGGCTAATAATACAACTTTTTGGAGGTTTTCTTATGATAATATTTCAAGCATTCGCTATAAAAAATGGAGTTTTAGAATTTCAGGAGGTGGAAGAAAAAAAAACTGTTTGTCAAAAAATTGTAAATGCAACAAAAGAAAATTTACATAGTTTTCCTAAAGATTATACTGCAATAAGAGCAAGGATAAATAAGAATGGAAATGAAGAGTTTGTAAAAATAAGAATTTTAGGACCCTGGAATACTTTAGAAAATTCTCAATCTATTATTTCTCTATTAGATGAAACAGGAGATGTTACCACTTATTTTTCTAAAGGAAAAATTAAAGAAAATAAATTTTATGAGTTTTCGATTGATAAAACAGCTCAAAAAATTACCATTTTGGTTGCGACAATATTAGAAGATGAAATTTTTTCTCAAACTAATTGTTACGAAATTGAAATTATAAAACTTAAATAGCTAAAAGTTTAAATAGACATTTCGATGGATTCATTTCTATTTTTTTTGAATTTTTCATATTCATCTTGATAGAGATTTATTTTGTTTTTATACTAATGAAAACGATCAACTATAAAAACAAAAAAAATGTCTTGGATTTCACTACATAACCACTCTAGATATTCAATATTAGATTCAACAATAGAAGCTAAAAAATTAGCTCGTCTCGCAAAAGAAAATGATATGAAAGCTATCGCACTTACCGATAGCTATAACATGAGTGGAGCTGTAGAGTTTTATAAAGCGTGTGTTGATCTAGATATAAAACCAATCATCGGCTGCGAAATCTGGGTAGCGAATGGATCGAGATTTGAAAAGAAAAGAAGAGTGAATGTCCCAATGGCTCATCCATTGATTTTGCTTGTAAAAAATGAAATCGGATATAAAAATTTGTGCGCTCTTTCATCAAAAGGGTACGTTGAAGGATTTTATTACTATCCAAGAATCGATAAAGATCTTTTAAAAGAACACTCTGAGGGATTAATTTGTTTATCAGGTCCTGCTAACTCATCATTGAGTCATAAAATATTAAATGATACTGAGGAGGGAATTGAAAAAGAAATCACTTGGTTTTCAGATGTTTTTAAAGATGATTTTTATTTTGAAATTCAGCTACATCAAATGTCAGATGAAGATATTGAAAAAGACCAAATGAAAAAAGAGTCTTGGGTTTTTCAAAAACTAACTTCTTTTGTTGAAAAAGAGAAAAAATTAAAAGATGAATTTTTAAAATATTCTGATAAATATAGTATCAAATACGTAGCTACTAATGATGTTCACTACGAAAGAGCACCGGATTGGAAAGGTCATGAAATTTTATTAAATATAGCTTCGAATGTTCCTTGTGAGATTTGGGAAAGAGACTCTAAAGGAATTCCAAGATATAAAATAGCAAATCCTAAAAGAAAAACCTACCCTTCTCATGAATATTATTTTAAATCTCCCGATCAAATGCAAAAAATATTTGAGGGTTATGAGAGTAGTTTAGAAAATACTATAGAAATTGCTGATAAATGCAATTTTTCTTTTGATCTTAAAACTAAACATTACCCAGTTTTTTATCCTCCAGATTTAAAAGAGACAGATGATAGAGCTAAAAAAGCAGAGGAGTATCTCTTAAAATTATGTACAGATGCCATAGATAAAAGATACTCTGATGATAAGTTAAAAGAGGTTAAAGAAAGATTTCCAAATGAAGATCCAAAAGATATTATAGATAAAAGACTAAAACATGAATTTGAATTGATATCTTCTAAAGGTATGTGTGATTACTTTTTGATAGTTTATGATTTTATTTCGTGGGCAAAAAATAAAAACATACCAGTGGGCCCTGGAAGAGGATCTGCTGCAGGATCAATAATATCTTATCTTATCGGTATCACTGATATAGAACCTCTACGATTTAATCTCTTCTTTGAAAGATTTATAAATCCCGAAAGAATTGCTTATCCTGATATTGACGTTGATATTTGTATGGATAGAAGATCTGAGGTGATAGATTATACTGTAAAAAAATATGGAAAAGAAAAAGTAGCTCAAATAATTACTTTTGGAACCATGAAAGCCAAAATGGCAATCAAAGATGTTGGAAGGGTTTTATCGGTGCCTTTATCTCACGTAAACAGTATTGCAAAACTAGTTCCTGAAGATCCAAATATGACACTCGAAAAAGCGATCCAAATAGATCCAGAGCTAAAACAGATGTATGAAAAAGATAAAGATGCAAAAAGAATTATCGATATTGCAAAAACTATTGAAGGATCGATAAGAAACACCTCTACGCATGCAGCTGGAATAATAATTTCAGCAAAACCTTTGACCGATAACATTCCTATTTGTATTGCAAAAGACTCTGAGATGGCAGTAACCCAATATTCCATGAAACCAGTGGAGGCTGTAGGTCTTTTAAAAATAGACTTTTTAGGTCTTAAAACTCTAACTTGTATCCAAAAAGCTTGTGCGTTGGTTGAAAAAAATACAGGTAGAAAAATCGATTGGGAAAATCTCCCTTTAAATGATAAACCTACTTTTGATCTTCTAAATAAAGGTAAAACACTCGGGGTATTTCAGTTAGAGTCTCAAGGGATTCAAGCCCTTGCTAAACACCTTCACATCGATGTTTTTGAAGAAATTATTGCGGTAGAGGCTCTATATAGGCCAGGTCCTATGGATATGATCCCATCTTTTATAAGCAGAAAACATGGCAAAGAAAAAATTGAGATAGATCATCCGCTAATGAAAGATATCTTAAAAGAGACCTATGGTGTGATGATTTATCAAGAGCAAGTTATGCAGATAGCATCAACTCTAGCAGGATTCTCCCTTGGGGAAGGTGATGTTTTAAGAAGAGCGATGGGCAAAAAAGATCTAAAAGAGATGACAAGCCAAAGACAAAAGTTTGTTGAAGGCGCTAAAAAAAATGGTATAGATGAGAGAGTGTCTGAAAATATTTTTAATAAAATAGAAAAATTTGCATCTTATGGATTTAATAAGTCTCATGCGACCGCATATGCATTCATATCTTATGTAACAGCTTATTTTAAAGCTAATTACACAAAAGAGTGGCTCGCTGCTTTAATGACTTGTGATAGATATGATCTTTCTAAAGTTGCAAAATTTATAAGAGAGTGTAAATCTTTAGATATTGCGATTCTACCACCTAGTGTAAATGAAGCTGAAGATGAGTTTATTTCCACGAAAGATGGTATTAGATTTGCAATGTCTGCGATTAAAGGTATTGGCTCGAATGTAGTAGAGGCAATTGTCGAAGAGAGAAATAATAATGGAACTTATAAAAATCTTTTCGATTTTATAAAAAGAGTAGATAAATCAAGAGTTGGTAAAAAAAATATAGAACTTTTAATCGATAGTGGTGGATTTGACTTTTCTACATGGACAAGACCTGAGATGAAAATCAGTGTAGAAAAAATGTATGATCAGGCAACAAAAGAACAAGAAGATAATGCAAAAGGTGTTATGAACCTTTTCTCTCTTCTAAAAGAGGAAAAAGATAATTTTTCTGTTCCTCCAAAAATCTCTCATCAAATCTCTCAAATACAAAAACTACTTTTAGAAAAAGAACTCCTCGGTTTTTATCTAACAGGTCATCCTATGGATAGATACCAAGATATTTTGAAAAGACTCAGTTGCGTGCCTTTAAAAGATTTAGAAAACTTTGATAAAACAGCAGTTGTAAGATCGGCTTTTGTGATAGATGAAGTTAAGTATAAAATTTCAAAAGCTCAAAGAAAATTTGCAATACTTACTATTTCAGATGGTATGGAAAGATATGAACTTCCTATTTGGCCTGAATTATATTCTCAAAAAACTTCACTTTTGCAAGAAAATCAATTAGTATATGCTATCTTACAAATTGAAAAAGTTGATAAAACTCTAAAATTGCAATGTAAATGGTTAGAAGATTTAAGCCTCGCAGATGATAAGATGATAAAAAGCTGCGATGATGCTTTTGATAAATTTAAAAACAAGTTAAATGGTTATGAGTTTAGAAAAAAAAGAAATGCTTTTATGAAAGATAAAAATGAACCTAAAAAAGAGACAAATTTTATTTCAAATATTAAAATTCGTCTAAATGCAAATGATATTCGCTTATCTCAAATTTTAGAACTAAAAGAGATTTTTAGATCGAATCCCGGAAAGACAGCAGTTGAATTAGAATTTTTTAATGGAAATCAAAAAATTGGACTTTTGGAAATAGCATCAAATTTAAAAATTAATTTCCAACCTGATTTTAAAAATAAAATTTTAAATATTTCTGGAATAGAAGAGGTTATCTCAGGTTGACTTTTAATTGCTTTTTTTTTAAATTCTTATATGAAATTTAAGGGAATTAAATGAAATTAATTAAATATTTTTTACTTAGTTGCTTATTGTTGTTTAGTCCGATGTATTCATATCAAGTAACGCCAAATCAAACGGCTTACGAATTTTTTACTCTAGCTAATCATGCTTTTGAAAAATCTGAGTGGATAGAAGTTATCAAATACTCAAAAATAATAATTCAAAAATTTCCAAATACTTCTTTTACTAAAGATGCTCTTTACTATTTAGGGGTATCATATTTCAATTTAAAGGATTACGATATATCAAATAAATATTTTACAAGATACTTAAAAGATGATTTTAATCCTAAATATTTTGAAGAGATCATGCATTATAAATATTCAATTGCTCATTTTTTTAAAAATGGAGCAAAAAAAAGAATGTTTGATTGGAAAAAGGGTCCAAAACTTGCCGATGCGCTAGAAGATGCTATTGCGATATTTGATGAAATTATAGCTTCTATGCCAAATCATGAAATAGCAATTAGATCTATTTTTGCAAAAGCAGAGTTGCATTTTGACCAAAATGATTTTAAAGAAGCCATCTCAACTTTTGAATCTCTTGTAGAAAAATATGAAAAACATGAACTTGCTGTTGAGAGTTTTATACAGATCCAAAAAGTTTATCTTAAACAGACAACATATAGGAAGCAAGATCCGAATGTTTTGGAATTTGCTAAACTCAATATAGAAAAATTTAAAGAGATGCATTCTCGTGAAGAAGAGAAAGCGAAAATTTTAGAAGATATGCTTCTTGAAATGAAAGAAAAATATGCTAAAGGATTTCTGGAAATAGCCGAGTTTTATGAAAAGTCTAAAAAAAATGATGCAGCTATTTTATACTACTCAAAAATATTGGAGAGTTTTCCTGAAACTGAATCTGCAAAAGTGGCTAAGTCTCGATTTGATAAGATAAGTCAATCACCCCTCCCTAAAGGAAGGGGCTTGAACCGTGAGGATCATGGGTAACAGGTTGACCAGAAGACAAACAAAGGAGTTTTTTTAATGTTTGTA
>JAAKFW010000117.1 GCA_011064905.1 Candidatus Anoxychlamydiales bacterium
ATACTTCTAAAGTCACAGAATCTTTAGCATCACTTTTGAATAAATAGATTTGATCGAAACTACGATATTGCGCAAAAATTGATGAAAATTCAATCATGATGGCCCCCCTTTTTTTTTTAATAAGACAAAATACATCAAATATTCAATTTATGTAACTATAAATTTTAGAATTGCAAAATATTTTTTGAATAATCCTAAGAAAAATGTCTTTAAATTAAAAAAAAATCAATATTTATTTGTAGAAATTTCCTCAATTTTCAACTTATCTCTATCTTGGCTTACTTTAGCAGGAATATTTTTTATATCAAATCTCTTAACTAAAACGCCATATTGATCAAAATATATAGGAATTTTATATCTCTTTTCCAATTCTCTATAACTTCCCTTTATCAAAATCCATTTATGTCCCTTTCCAAGGCTTTTGGCCCACTTTAGATGCTCTTTTTTTGTCCCATCGATAAATAAAGCTTTTCATTTACTTTCATGGTTTTAAGGGGATTAAAAACAGAGCCTTCTTTGATGATTACTTTATCATTATGGTCTTTTATGTCTTCTTTTACTGTTATGGTTGGATCATAGAAAGAAACACGATATTCCTTTGTATAGCCTATATCTATACCAAACTTGGGATTGGAAAAACTATTTTTATATTCTTCCAATATTTTTTTTTGTTTTTCATCGGATGAAGATGCCATTTTTCTTTTCAAATATTCTAAAAAATCTTCTTCCCCTATATTGAATACATGACCATATGTACCAAAATCTTTTGCATAAGCGTTGCAAGAGAATAACAAGAAAATTACAATTAAAATATTGGCCATAACAAAGCCTTAATATCATCCTTTCTTATTAATCCAAATTCTTCATATCTTGAATCAAAACTCTCTTCATGAGTACCACAAACAAAATAATAACCAGTTTCAATATGTCTCGTATTAATTGGAGTTACCATTTCATCCTTATTTAGCTTTCTCTTTAAAATCGAACCAATCTGTTTATCATTTATACAGATTTTATCATCCAATATATTTATTCGATCTCCTTTCATTCCTGTAATTTTCTTGATTAGGTATCCTCTAATACTGGGATGTTTTAGTAAAACTATATCCCCCTCTCTTATTTTGAAATCCCCAAAATACCCTACATATAGTTTATGAGGAAGGCTTTTGCTTATATCTTTAATAATGCTTATTTTGCCTGGTTTGCAAAGATCTATAACATAAAACAAACCAGTAAACGTAATTATTACGGCTATTATTTTGAATATGAAATTATTATCAAACTTCTTTTTCATCAGAATCTTCAAAAGTTTTTTATGGTGATGATTTCAACATATCACCAAAACCTGTCGACAAAATCAATTATTTTCGACAGATTTTTTCCTAAAATATTGATTTACGGCTTTAAACCGATAAAATTAAAATGTTTTTTTTAATCAATCTTATCCGTTTTTTCTAACAGCTTCTTTTTCTTCTAACAAATTTTTGATGGCTTCTTCAATTTTCACTCCATTTTTCTGCATCTCCTTTAAGCGTGAATATTCATCTGCCTGAGTCGAATACAGCATCAACGAAAATTTATCAAATAGGAGTCTCCCTATAGCATAAAACCCTTCACTATCGCAGATCATAACTTCACTATATTCCCCTTGTCTTGATTTAACACTTTCTAAGGCTCTTTCCTTTTCTTCATCCATTTCAATTCGTTTGCTATCTTTGAGTCTTTTTATTGAACTTTTCTTTTGTGAAAGTAAACACATCCAATCAGAATTTTCAAACGCTGCCAATGCGCCATTAGATGCGTAAAAATCATCAACACTTTGGGTGCCTATCACTAAAGAACCATTGTATTTCCTAAGACGACGCGCTAAGGTCTCTATAAAAACTCCCGTTTGTTTCCCTCGAAGTAAATCCCAGGCTTCATCTATACAGAGATGAAATGGGGTTTTTCTATCTCCAAGAAAGATTTTATTCGTAATCGTCATAATAAAAACTTGCAATACCACTAATTGAAGATCTTTCTTTTCCTTTAATTCTTCCAATTCAACCAAAACCATGGGTTTTTCAAAATCAACATTATTTTTCCCTTCAAAATATCTACTATATATCCCATCTTTTGTATAAGGACTTAACATAGTTCCCAATGTTTGCGCTCTTTCATCTTTATGATTTAATAGCCATATTGATATATCAGTTATTGTTGCCTCATTTTTTTTTAATTTCCATGCAGCCTTTATAGCCTGCTCAATCAATGCATTTTCATAATCTGTTGTTCCAGCTTTCGGAGCTGCCATTGTTGCAAGAATTGATTTAAGCATACTAAAGGATGTTTCTCTCGCTTCAGTATCATCTTCAGAAATTTGAGAAAATGGATTCAAGCAAAGCGTTGCTTTTTCTGAAAATTCAATAAATTGCTCTTCTACTAGAGAACACATCTTTTCAAAACTTCTTCCAACATCCAATACAAATACATTCGCGCCAAGGCCCAAGCTACTCATTAAAAGATCTTGCATAAATACAGATTTTCCTGATCCGCTTTTTCCAACTACTACAACATTGTAATTTCCAGTTTTATTATCAAAAGGATGCCAACAAAACATTTGCCCCCTTCTTCCTGTTAAAAGCATTCCAGGTGTTGGAGTGCCCCACCATTCCGCCATTATTGGAACAAGATTACCACTTTCTGTCGCACTCGTTGTTTTTAAAACTCCTAAACTTCGTAAATCGTCAACATATTCACTCCATGCAGTAGGTAAAAAAGATAAAATGATTTATTTTATTTCCCTGTATTGTTATTTCATCTGCACCAAATTCTGTTGATTTCTCAGAAATACCTCCTGTATCGAAAGCTTTCGAAAAAGCAGGGCTTGCACTAAATAAAAAACAGATTAAAATGCTGAATAAACATAGAATTTTTGACATATTGTTCTCCTTTTTTTGAACAACATCAATCCAATTCATCAATTATCTGAAATTAAAGCAAGTAAAATAAAAACTTGATAATAATATATAATTATAATCTTTTTTTTTAAATTGCTTTAATTACATTGTTAAATTTTATTTTTTCATTAGAAAAAAATCTTCTTTATGAAACAGACCGAGTGATAATTAAAAGAGTTTAAAAATCTTTTAGACAAAAAGTCCGTACGAATACATACCAATATAATGAAAATTAAAAACAACAAAGGTTATTTCAATTTCAAGCCTTACATTAAAAAAAAGTAGATTTTAATTTTTTTTTGTTTAAAATATTCTTTAATTAAATTTTTATAATTAAAAATAAGGAGACTTAAATGGCTATACCTTTTTTGGCAGGAGCTGCTACAGCTTCTCTATTAAATGAAGATAAAACACCTACTATTATTCACAATACATATGTTCCATTAACTGAAAAACAAGCTGATTTATATATGGGAACACAAGAATATCAAGATAATCTTATTTCAAGAACACGTAGAGTATTTTTTTATATAGATAAAAACCAGATGTTGCAACCAAAAGTACTGGAACATAGAACTTCTGGGAAAAGAAAATGGATTACAATTGCACAAGCCCATAAATTAAGAAAAAATGAAGAAGAAAGAATAAAAAAACCGAAAGATAAAGTGATTTTAATGACTAAAGGCATCGGAGGGCTTCCTCCTGAAGGAACTCTTTTTCGGGAATTTTCACTTACAGATACATTTTGTTATAATTTTGTATGCTTTCCAATTTGCTTCCCTTGCATTTTTAATGACTGTTATAAACGCTCCAAAATAACAGTTCCAATCTTGAGAGGATCTAATGATTGCGGATCTAAGTCTTATTTGCCTGCTACAGTAAAATGTGATCAACTTCATTTTAATTTGGTAGATAAAGTGTAATTATCAATTCCCTCTGTGCTTTAAAAATCCAAGACTGAAGTTATTTTAGTATTTTGGAATATTTTATAATGCATTATTAAATTCGTTGCTTTTATAAGAAAAAAAACATTTCTTCTTTTCAGCAATTCTCTTGAAAAAATATATTTTTCTAATGTATTTATAAGTTATATAAAGAGTAAAAATTGAGCTCTTAAATATCAAAAACAAGGATAGAAAATGAAAGAAGAAATTAAATATTTACATAACGGAATTCTCATGAGTCACGCTGATGCTTTTAATAATCTTCAAGAAAAATTAGCCAAAGAGAAACAACTGGATGAAACTGACGATCCTCAACTTGAGAGGTTCGGCCCCAATGGAAAATCTACTCTTGAGAAAGAAATTGATGACCTATCAAACTTCTGTGGAGAGTTTTCTCGGTTAGAAAAGCTATATTTACAAAATCAGATCTAAAATTGGAATCCTCTGTAGAAACACCATGTAAAAGCACTGAATTATTACACCCTTAGGATTATTTGCCAGTTCTTAAAAAAGCAAAGTAGGCTAATCCTCTGATTTCAAGAGCTTCTTCATCTCATCATAATTGTTGATATTAAATGTCTCAGAAAGCATGAGCTTCAGGATTGTCGCTGTTTTCGTTTTGGGAACAAGGTCTATCTTCTCATAATTGTGATAATATTCAACAAGTGATGCAACAGATACTTCTTTATATCGTTCATGAAATGGATCATGAATAACATCATGATTTATTCCTGGAAATCGCTGAATCGGCTTAAGGGATAAAAAAAGAGCACTTTCTAGCAGATAAGCATAATTCTTTGTGCTCAAATAGTTTTCTTCATGAATATTCTCGCTAACTGAAGAAATACCCTCTCTTATATTATCACAGAATATATGATCAGCTGGCAACAATACATAATCGCAAAGATGCCACTTAAACATTGACAAAGCTAGAGTTTTAATGACCCTAGCAATTAGCATAAAAGAAGGCCTTTTATGATGCTTTACATGTGCTAAAAGTTCAGATAGAGGTCTTGCTAAAACAATAACATTTCCGCAGACAGCTGTCTTTGCTAGAGAACAACCAGCTGAAGTAGAAGATTCAATTAAACTACACATAGATATATAAGTCCTAAATTAATCTTTGACGTTCTTTTTCGATCGCTTTCTTAAAATGTATCATACTCACATCGCTTCCTATTCGAGCGACGCTATTTAGCGCATTTTTTATTGATGAAGAAGGAAAATTTATACTCATAAACAATCCTTATTTATAGTTAATCTAAACAATCTCTTTAATTATAATTATAATTCACTTTAGTGTCTTCATTTAAAAAACTAATTTCTATTTTTAAAAATATAGAAACAGTAATTAAAAAAATATTGCTATACACCTCGGGAGTGAAGATTAAAAAAAACCTTTTACAATAAATCCCCAAGTTTTATAAAATTTTTTATTATGAAAAATTTTTTAATAGATGAAGAA